>JAHJBD010000154.1 GCA_018813725.1 Nanobdellota archaeon
ACTTAAACACTCTTTTCAAACTCTTAATGATAAATCCAAAAAGTTTATAAATAGATACACATTTATACACACTTATAATGGCCTTTATCCTGACCAAAAAAGATATAATCGCATTAAACCAAGAGTGCGAAAACGGAAATATCCATAACGAAGCAAGCCTAGATTACGCTTTAAGTTATGCTAAGCAGACAGATTATTGGATAAAGATTTTGGCATTATTGGTAAGGGCCATCAATATCGATCATGTATTTGAAGATGGGAACAAAAGGACTGCAGCATTATTGATCATGGCTTATGCAAAGTATGAAGGTTATGACACCTATGATGATAGGGTTATAAGGCTTATCGCTAATATGGCTGCAAATAAGATCATAGGCTTAAAAAATATTGAGGAAAAGATTAAAGATGTCATCAAAAAGATTTAAAGAACTTGCACATAAGATCTCGATAGAGAAAAAGGCAGTGTTAGATACACTCCTAGAATTTGAGAAAACAAAGAAGATAGTTACCAAAACTAGGCTTAACTTTACTGTAGATAAAGGTGTAGCTCAGAAGTTTAGGAAATATTGCAGGGATCACGGCTACAATATGAGCGCCAAAGTTGAAGAAGCTATGGAAAAGATATCTACCTAAACAAACCTTTTTTTTCTTTTTCAAACTCTTTGATAAGCTCTTTTTGCTTTTTAGAAACTTTCTTCGGAACCTCGATAAATACCTCAACATACTGGTCTCCTGAACCATGGCCGTGCAAGTGAGGCATTCCTCTGCTTCTTATCCTAAAAACTGTCCCAGAGTCAGTTCCTGAAGGTATCTTTAATGTTGCAGTACCATCAAGTGTAGGAACATCTATCTCTTCGCCAAGAACTGCTGTTGAGAACTTGATAGGCACCCTTATCTTGATATCATCTTCTTCTCTGTCAAACACCTTGTGTTCTTCTATATGGATAAATATGTAAAGGTCTCCTGTTCCGCCGCCTTTTTCTCCAGCTTCGCCTTGTCCTGCAATCCTTAGGTTAGTCCCTTCCTCTGCGCCTGCAGGTATCTTTATCTCGATCTGTCTTGTCTTTTTTTCAACACCAGTACCGTCGCACACAGAGCATTCGTTCTTGATGAACTTGCCGCTTCCCTGGCACTTGTGGCAGACAGACTGTGTCTGTACCATCCCAAAAGGTGTCCTTTGCACACGCCTAACAGCTCCTGCTCCGTTGCATTCAGGGCAAGTTACAATGTCATCTTCAGAATTAGCGCCTGAGCCTTTGCACTTAGAGCATTTCTCAAGCCTTGGTATTATCACAGTCTTTGTTGCGCCGTGATAAGCCTCTTCAAGTGTTATCTCAATATCATACCTTAGGTCAGAACCACGCCTTGGCCCTCGTTTGGTCCTACCGCCAGAAAATCCGCCTCCAAAGAACCTGTCAAATATATCTTCAAATCCAAAACCTCCAAGGTCTTGGAAATTAAACCCAAAATCATTGAAGTCAAAGCCACGGCCGCCTTTAAACTGTTCATATGTCTTGCCATACTGGTCATACTGTGACCGCTTATCATCATCGCCAAGCACTGCTGCAGCTTCATTTATCTCCTTAAATTTCTCAGTGGCACCAGGATCCTTGCTTATATCAGGATGATGCTGTTTGGCAAGGTTCTTATATGCCTTCTTTATCTCTTCCTTTGTAGCGCTCTTGTCTACACCAAGGATCTTGTAATAATCTTTATCAGTCATTTTATTTTTATCTTCTCAATCTGTTTAATAACCTTTGGATTTTTTACTTCTCCTGCCTTGTCAGCAACAGCGATAAATTCGCCTGCGACTTTTCCATGCACGCCTTTTACAAAATTTTTCATGCACCTTATCTCTTCTGGGAGTGAAGGTTCATGGCCGCCGACAGCTATCAGGAAGAACTTTTTATCTTTCAGTTTCTTGTTAAAGAAATACGGGTTGCACCTGTCCATAAAGTTCTTCATCATGCCAGATACATTGAAAAAATAGCATGGCGAAGCAAGTATTATCAGGTCAGCTGCTTCGATCTTTTCATATATGCTGTGCATATCATCTTTCTTATCACACCTTCCTGTCTTTGGGCAGCAATGATCACTGCCGCTGCAAAAGTTGATCTTTGTATCTCTAAGATAGATGACCTCTGCATCCTTAGCAATACTCTCTATCAAAAAGTCAGTATTGCCTTTCCTAGGGCTCCCGTTTATCGCTAGTATTTTCATAAAAAAAGAAAAAAATTATTTTTTCTTCTTGTCGTCTTTTACTTCAAAGTCAGCATCCACAACCTTGTCGTCCTTTTTCTTCTTTTCAGGCTCTTCCTGCGGCTGCTTAGCCTGCTCTTCAGCAGCTTTCTTGTACATCTCTTCAGCAACCTTGTGGAACTTCTCTGTCAAGCTATCTTTTGCCTTCTTGATCTGCTCAAAGTTCTTCTCTTTGTCCTTCAAGAGCTCTTTTAAGCCTTCGATATCTTTCTTGATAGGTTCAAGCTCTTTTTTGTCAACCTTGTCACCCATCTCTTTGATAGTCTTTTCATACTGGAACACTAGGGTTTCAGCTTCGTTCAAGACTTCGACTTTCTCTTTCTTAGCCTTGTCTTCTTCAGCATGCACCTCTGCTTCTTTCTTCATCCTTTCTACTTCTTCTTCAGAAAGTTTCTGTGTTGCAGTGATATTGATCTTCTGCTCTTTTCCTGTTCCAAGGTCTTTTGCAGATACATGTACAATACCGTTTGCATCGATGTCAAATGTTACTTCGATCTGAGGCACTCCTCTTGATGCTGGTGGTATTCCCACAAGGTCAAACCTTCCAAGAGACTTGTTGTCATTTGCCATCGGCCTTTCACCCTGTAATACATTGATGGTCACTGCCGGCTGGTTGTCTGCTGCTGTACTGAATATCTGAGACTTCTTTGTTGGGATTGTTGTATTCCTCTGGATCAATGCTGTCATGACCCCACCAAGAGTCTCGATACCGAGTGTCAAAGGCGTAACATCCAAAAGAAGGATATCTTTTACCTCTCCTGCAAGTACTCCTGCCTGGATAGCTGCCCCTTGTGACACGCACTCCATAGGGTCAACCCCTCTTTCAGCTGGCTTACCTATATAATCTTCGATAAACTTTCTGACGATCGGCATCCTTGTAGGTCCGCCTACTAATATTACTTTGTCGATGTCCTTTATTGTCATCTTTGCATCTTTTACTGCCTGTTCAACTGGATGCTTGCACCTTTTTATGATAGGGTCAACTATCTCATCTATCTTTGACCTTGTCAAAGGCATCTTTAGGTGTATGGCACTGCCTTCTCTCTGTGTTATGAAAGGCAGGTTGATCTCTGTCTCGATAGTTGTAGAAAGCTCGATCTTTGCTTTTTCTGCAGCTTCTCTTAACCTTTGCATTGCAGTGTCATCCTCAGACAGGTCAATACCATCGCTTTTCTTGAAAGCTTCTATGATATACTTCATTATGGATTCGTCCATGTCTGTTCCGCCAAGCTGTGTATCGCCTGAGGTTGACTTAACTTCAAATACGCCGTCGCTCATGTCCATTATGGTAACATCAAGTGTTCCGCCGCCAAAGTCAAATACTAGTATCTTAAGCTCTTTGTCAGCTTTGTCAAGCCCAAAAGCCATTGACGCTGCTGTTGGCTCGTTTACTAACCTTACTACTTCAAGGCCAGCGATAGCTCCAGCGTCTTTTGTTGCCTGCCTCTGGTTGTCGTCAAAATATGCAGGTACAGTGATAACTGCTTTGTTGATAGGTTCACCGATAAACTCTTCTGCATCTTTCTTGATCTTCTGCAGGATAAATGCTGAGATCTGCTGAGGTGTATATTCTTTACCGTTGACCTTGTACTTATAGTCTGTTCCGATCTTCCTTTTTGCAGCAGTGATTGTGTTCTTTGCGTTTGATACTGCTTGTCTTCGTGCTGGTTCGCCAACCAAAAGCTGTCCGTCTTTTGTGAACGCGACAACTGATGGGAACGCTTTTCCATACTGTGTCATGCCCTCTGCGCTTGGGATTATCGCAGGTTTTCCTGCCTGCAGCACAGATGCTGCGCTGTTTGATGTTCCAAGATCGATTCCGATTATTTTTTCTTTTTTTGTTGTTGCCATTTTATTTTCCTCCTATATTAGCTCGTAGTTAAGCATTTTTTTTAGTTTGTCTTTTGGAACCAGGTTTTCCAGTTCGCCTCCTTTTAGCACCTTTCCTCCTGTCTTGAGGTAAGATGCATACTGCCTGACCGATTCAGGATCATTAATGTTGACTTGATAATTGAGCATGAACCACAAAGCAAGTTCCTCGCTTTTGCAGTTACCTACTCTACATTGCAATGGCTTTACTGTATGTATAGAGCAAAGATCGTGCTTTAGGAAGACACATCTTCCGAACGGTCTCTTCTCTGTCTTTGGTCTCCATAGCTTGGTATGGAACAATTCCTTTTCTTCCAGCCATCTTTCTTTCAGCTCCTTTTCCTTGATTTTCAAGTGATCTGCGATCCTTTTCAGGTCTTCTTTCACAAGAAAACCTGTGCCATATTTACAGCAATGGCCGCATCTGTCGCAGTCTTGGTTTAATATATCTTTTAATGGTGTATCTTTTGTGATCATTTAGCGACCTTGACTTTTGTGTGCCTTAGCACCTTTTCGCCAAGCATGTATCCTTTCTGAAGCTCTTCTAATATTGTATCCTCTGGCTTGTCTGAAGAGGCTTTCATCAGCACATCATGCTTGTAAGGGTCAAGTTTTTCACCCATAGCCTTTATAGGCTTTAGCCCTTCTTTTTCAAGGATAGAAAAGAGTTGAGCATAGATCATCTCAACCCCTTTTATGAACTTATCCTTGTCAGAGGTGTTTTTGAGCGCAATCTCGAATGAATCCAGCACAGGTAGTATCTCATCTATGATCTTTGCTTTTGAATACTTGATGAAATCTTCTCTTTCTCTTTCGACTCTTTTTTTGTAGTTCTCAAACTCTGCCTGAAGTCTTTGGCATGTGTCTGTAAGGTCTGCTATCACTTCTTTTTCAGCAGGTTTCTTCTCTTCATGCTTTTTCTGCTTATTAGGTTCTTCTTTTTTTTCTTCAGCTTTTTCACTCATTTTAACTTCATCCTCTTTGATTTAAGTTCAACCTTTGGCATGGTAAGCTTTAGTACATTATCCTGATATACAGCAATAGTGTTCTGTGGATCGATCATTGTTGGTAATGGAAGAATTTTCTTGAACTGCTGTACCTGAGTTACGCTTTTTACATTATCGATGCTTTTCTGCATCTTTCTTTGGGCTATGATGCCTACAGAGTTTGCCCTTATGTCCAGATTAACATCATCTGCATTAGGCACTCTTAATGTTGCAATCAAAGAAGATTCTGTTTCCTGCAATTCAGGCCTAATCTCTGGAACTTGCTTTTTGATAGTCTGGATCGGCTGAGGCATCATAAGTTTCTTGTACATCTGCTCTATCTCGTCATGCATCTTTGCTATCTTATCGTACATATCCATTTTTTATCACCTTATTGTTGAATTGAAGTCAACAGTTTAGTTGACTTAAGGTCAACGAAAACAAAAGAATATCTACTAATATATAAATGTTTCGGAAAAGGTTTATATATCAGACATGACTTATGGTAATTATGCCAATTTTTATCAGGGAAAAGATAACAATCATCAGGGCAAGAAAGCCAGTTGATCCAAATGTTAATGATCTTCTCCAATGGTTTGGCAGCTCTCTTGGACTTTTTGGCATACGTGATAGGGACAAGAGCTGTTTTCGTGTTTTTCTAGAATTATTAAAAGCCGTGAAGATGGGTAGAGCCATGAGCTCTGACGAGCTCGCCTTAAGGACTGGCCTTACCAGAGCAACAGTTGTCCACCACTTGAATAATCTGATGGTATCTGGCCTTGTTGTGCATGAAGGGAATAGATATATCCTTCGAGCTTCAAAACTGCACGACGTTGTCGACGAGATCCAAAAAGACATGTCAAGGACGCTTGAGGACCTAAAATCAGCTGCTTCTAAGATCGATGAACGGTTAGGGTTGTAACCCAAAGGCTTTTATATTTTAATGGCACAATATGCAGATTAGGTGAGAAAATGACACAAGAAGGTATTTGCATCGGCATAGCTGACGGAAAAGTAGTTGTTGAAAATAAAGACCTCAATATAGTGATGGATACTCTGATAAGGGATTATCCAGACAAGAAAACCTCCATATCATCCATCCCGAAAGGTGACAATGTATTTATTTTATAAAATGTCTAATTTATTTCTAACTGTTCCGTTTAGGGAATATCCTATATAAAAGCAAGGCAGTAGGGGAAAGATCAGCTCAAATAAACCAATAATTGATCTGGAGATAAATAATACTAATAGGAGCATACCAGCACTGGATATTCCATGCTTGAGCCAAACTCCCTTGAGCTTTTCCATAGTGATCTTTTATCTTCCTGCGTAAGCCTCCATTCGCTTGGATAAGGCGGCACGTATAAAGTGGATGGTATAGGAGAAAATGCATCGTGAACAGTTGGCTTGTCTTGCACAACTGGCTGGACAATCTCCCTTTTTGTATAAAACACCTTGTCTGCCCTGCAAGCATCAACAGCTTCTGCTGTAAATACAATCCCAAGGTCACCAATCTCGGGCATTAGTCCTTTGATCTCATACCTGTAAGTCTGTCTGTCCTCTACATTCCCTGTGACAAAACCTAAAGCGCCTTTCTCGACAAATTCAAATATGATGTTAAGTGAATCAAAGTCTTCAGCTGTGCGGTCTGTTATATCAGGCCTAAGAAAGCTCTGTATCTTATCGTCTATGTAAATCGGCTGTGCAATGCCGTTGAACCTGTCGCCAGGGCCTAATCTTAATCTCTTGATCTTCTCAAGCTCCAAAACCTGCACCTTTCTACCTTCGATCTCTGCAAGTATGCGCTCTCTAAGTCCCATGATATAGAGAAGTAGTTTTGGGCTTTTAAAGGTTACAGAAGCCGCTGTCATCTATGAATATTGTATTCCCGGAAGATTTCCGGAATAGATTTGCATACCTATAAATATGCACAGAGGAATTGATACTGTATGAGAAAACCAGTTGCAGTATTCGCGTTCATATATTTTGTAATAAGCCTGATTACAGGTATAATTACTATTGACGCAGGCAAAGAAGCTGATAAGTCAATATTCTATCTGATCCTGATAATCTATGTGATAATCGGTATTGGTATGGCCATTGCAATCTTATTCAAGAAAAAATGGGCCTTGATCGTCATGATCTTGATGATTGCCATCTCGGCAATATTTAAGATTGGTGTATCCATTGAAACAGGTTATTTCACATTGCCTACTATGGATCTTTTGTTACTTGCCTTTGCATTAGGCAGTATCAGGAATTTTGATAAGGGAAGCACAAAGGAAGGCAAATCAGACTTAACTAAGTTCTACCGTGTTACATTCTACGTATTTGGCTTTATTGCTTTTATCCTGATAAGTATTATGGGCATATCAGGAAATGTGGCATTACCTGGACATTTTTATTTCTACCCTCTAACCTTGTTAGGTATAGCTGGCATAATCTCAACAATATTTCTGATCAAAAAGAAATTTGCAGTAAAACACTATCAGATACTTCTGGGTGTAAGCATAGTCTATATCTTTTCCTGGCTAAAATGGTATGATGTCTCACTGGATATTATCATGGTCATATGCCTGGTGCTTCTTGTATCTGCAAATAAACTGTTTAAGAAATAGTGATATATTTAAAGTTAATTAGTTACTACTTATTAGTTACTATAAAATCAAAAGATTTATATAGTGCATATGATTAAATGTGATAATATGATAGATCTGAATAATTTTCCTGAAGTTGAGGATGTCGATACACTGGCCATAGCAGTGTCTGATTTTGACCCAAAAAATCTTGATTCTATAACCAGCGCTTTTGATGGGAATTTTGAGCACCCGTTTAAGGCAACACCTGATATGGTCGCTTATGCAGCGAAGATCGCCGGTGATTCTGATATGGGGAAACTCGAATCGCTTGCAGAATTGTTAGGTGAGCAGATAGGTCCTATACAAAAAGGATTACGATTCTTAGGCTCAAAACCAGTAAGCCTGGGCACATATTATGATGAAGACAAGCTTGAAACTAGAAATGCGAGAGAGCTGTTTGAATATTCTATGGAACATGGCAAGGTCCCATTGGTCTGCATGGAATATACATTATTGGTCTTGGCCTTAGGCAATGCAATGGGCCTTAAGGTTGGCGCCTCTGAAGTATCAACCAACAGAGAGACAAATGGCAAAGCTGTAGAAGGCACAGCTGATAGGCGAAGAGAGCATATAGTTCCTGTAGTATACATAAAAAAAGAGAATGGAAAATATGCTGCAGTTGGGGTAGAGATACCAGAAGCCGGTAAAAAGACATTAAATGGAAGAAATTATACTGATGCACAGCCTGTAGGTGGCTTTCCAGTTGTCCTGGATTATCTTAATAATTATCGTCTTTCATTACAAAAACAAGCATCAGCGTTGCTGGATAAAAAATCTACATTGGATTCATTGCTGGCTGAACATATGAGCACTAACACCTTGCTTCAGATGAACCAGGCAGTTTCCTTATTTTATGATAATAAATATAGAGAGGCAGCAGCAGCTTTTGCAGAAGTTGAGAAAGAACATGAAGCTCAGCACGGTACTTCTAAGACTTCGCATGCCTGTGCAAAATTTTGCTTGGCAAAATCATTATATCATTTAAAAGACTTTAATTTAGCTGTGCAAAAGTTCACAGAATTCTTCCCTGCTTTGGATGATAAATTTTACGATAGTGAAGGCAGGTATGACTCAATGAACCGCTGGAATTTCCGTGGCACTTTTTACAGAGGGATTCGGAATGCTGATGAATTGGGTCATGGCATGGTCCAATGGGCCCTCGCAGTGCAAAACAAAGCGGAAAGTGAAAAGAGGGCATTGACTCAGCAGGAGTTTGATCAGGTGTATAAACTCAAGGAGTCAGCTACCAGATTTGGGGTTAAGAATTATGCTGTTTCTGCAGCACTGGCAAGGATGGATTTCCAGAAGTACTCAGGAAATGGGTACAGGATGTCATCAGAGTATAAGATGCAGCGTCATTTCAGAGATTGGGCTCAGGGGCTTGCCGACGAATACAAACAAGCAGCTTCTAATAAGGATGAAGATAAGGTTAAGCAATATCAGCGCCAGATCCAAAATTGTCTGTTTGAAATGATAACTTTTTACTCAAGGTTTGAGACACAAGGTGAGCACAAAGGGCTTTGCACAGGATTAAATCTGGGGCATATTGTGACTGATGCAGGATTGCGCAAAGCTGTTGAGGGAAATCCTGTATTTAGGGATGTGGTAGGTGACAAGGAATATCAGGAGATACTGGCAACAAACCCTGTGGGTAAGCCGTTTAACCTTAGACAGGCATTTAGCCATCTGCCTTACGCGATGCATGGCGATTGTAAACTTTCTTTGTGAGTTGTATTAATTATTATAGGAATATTATACTCTGTTAAATATTTAAATAGGAATAACTATTCTCTATTATTGTGATGCAAATGAAAAGTAATTACCTTAAGAGTTTGGTAGAGGGCAAAAGCTATTCAGCACATTTTGGAAACCTTTTGTTCATCGAATATTATATCCTTGGAAAGAAACACGGTATGGGTTCTGCATACAGGTGGCATGAGCTTAAAGACAAATATCCAAATGAGATTAAAGCGATCTGGACAGAGCTTGACCCAAAAGGGTATGAAAGGTTTATCAAAGCTGAGAGAGACTTTGAGAAAGAATGCATTGACACTGCCAAAGAGGTTGCAAACATCAGAAAGCAGGAAAGGGCTCAATTAAAGAAAGAATGGACTGATGCAGGCGGGGTATGGTGATAAGGAAAATTTTCTTAGTGTGATTGAACAGGCGAAAATAACCTATGATCTATTTGGCAATAATATCCCAGACCATTTTCCTGACGTCAGGAAAACGATATATCTTGGTGCTGGATCAAAGAGAGGAATTGACACTATAATATTTGATTTAATATATATTAGCGTTGAAAACCATGGATGAAGAATGCGCAGGAGAGATGAAGGTTTTGCCCAAGGATAGGGGCAGATTGCCACCACCCTTTTGATTGATACTGCTGGGGGTAAGCAAAGCATTAATTATGTCTCAACAAAGGCTCGGGGCAGACTGTTGCAGACCATTTTGTCGGCACTGCCAAAAAGGTCAAGATAGGTTCCTAAGCAGAAAGAGAAATAGGTGACATTATGCTTCCTCGTTATGCATGTTATCTCATTGCCAAGAACAGATATTCAATAACATGTGGACATTATAATCTAGTTTGAAATGGGGGGGACTTAACGGATAAATATGGGTGGAACGCCAGTTAAACTTTATATGCTAATATAAACATATTTATATATCATTTAATCATATTTACGTGATTAAATGACAATATTTTCAAAGACAAAAAAATGGAACAAAAAGACCTAGTTGGTAAAAATCATGGATGAAGAAACAAATAAAGCGTTAGTCGTCTTTCAGGGAAATAAAATACGAAGGAAATGGTTTAATGATGAATGGTGGTTTTCAGTAGTGGATATTATAGCTGCATTGACACAGAATGATAGGGCCAGAAAGTATTGGTCTGATTTGAAAACTAAGCTTATTGAAGAAGGTTTTGAAGTGTCCGAAATAATCGGACAGTTGAAACTTCTAGCAGAAGATGGAAAATTAAGAGAAACAGACTGCGCAAATACGAAATCAATGTTTAGGATTATCCAGTCAATCCCTTCTAAAAAAGCAGAGCCATTCAAGCAATGGCTGGCACAGGTAGGTTATGAAAGGGTCCAGGAGATAGAAAACCCAGAATTAGCACAAAAAAGGATGAAGGAGCTTTACAAGCAAAAAGGCTATTCTGAAGATTGGATTGAAAAACGTGTCAGAGGCATAGCTATAAGGGATGAATTGACAGACGAATGGAAAAAAAGAGGAGTACAGGAAAAAATGGAGTTTTCAATACTTACAGCAGAGATATCCAAGGCAACATTTGGGATGACACCAAGTGAATATCAGAAGTTTAAGGGGCTTAAGAAGCAAAACTTAAGGGATCATATGGATGATCTGGAACTGATCTTTTCAATGCTAGGCGAAAGGGCAACCACAGAGATAGCAAGGACAAAAGATGCCCAGGGCTTTATAGAAAATAAAGATGCTGCGCTCAAAGGCGGAAACATTGCAGGAGATGCGAGGAAGAACCTGGAGATCGAAACAAAGAAGAGAGTGGCTAGTCCAGAGAATTATCTTGACGTTCCTGAAAAAGAGAAGAGAAAAAGGCTAAAATGACAACATTTTCACATTCGATAAAATGGAGCATAAAGAAATAATAGATCTGATAAAGACAGGGGAAGGCTACACTTTAGAGCTGAAAGAAGGATTGAACACTTCAATAGGAAAAGACATCTGCGCATTTGCAAATGCATCTGGCGGCAAGATAATATTAGGTGTTAGAGATGACGGCTCAGTTAAGGGTTTTAGATTGACCAATTCGGATTCTTCAAAGATCCATGATATAACCAGAAATATGGACCCTTCCTTTAATGTTACTTATGATGTTGTTGACAATCTTACGATAATTTATGTCCCAGAAGGGAAGGACAAGCCATATTCTGTGAACGGGCATTTTTATCTTAGGCAGAGCGCAAGTTCACAGCAGCTGAGAAGAGATGAGATAAGGGAGTTCTTTGAAAAGGAAAACAAGATACAGTTTGATAAGAAAGCCAATGCTGAATTTATTATGGTAGAGGATTTTGATAAGGCTAAATTTGACAGCTTTGTAAAAAAGCTAAGCTTATCCTCAGAGTTCTCCCAGGCCCATATCTTAAAGAATCTAAATCTGATGACTAACGATAGGGTCAATAATGCCGGGGTCTTGTTTTTCTCGCATAGGATAAGCAAGTTCTTCATGAATGCTGTGATAGCCTGCGTGTTGTATCAAAGTGATTCAAGAGCAAATATCCTTGATAAGAAAGAGTTTGATGCTGATTTTGTCACAAATTTTGATAATGCGATAAATTTTGTACTGAAGAACATAAATACCAACATTGAGATAGTCGGCAGGAAACGGGTTGAAAAGCCGGAGATATCAGAAGAAGCATTAAGGGAGGCAATCATCAATGCGATGGTGCATCGTGACTATTTCTCTAACGGCAGGGTCCAGATAGATGTTTTTTCTGATAGGGTTGAGATATCCAATCCAGGAAAGTTGCTTTTTGATGAGAAGGATTTTGGGAATGTAAGCATCGCAAGAAACCCTATCATTGCAGATATTACACATAGGCTAGGATATGTTGAAAGGATAGGGTCTGGCATAAAAAGGATAAAGGGCCTGGTCAAGGATGCTGAGTTTAGGTTCAGTTCTGACTGGTTCAGGGTAGTGTTCTTGAGGAAGGCTACTCCGAAAACTACCC
>JAHJBD010000155.1 GCA_018813725.1 Nanobdellota archaeon
AACCCGAGCGTTAGCGAGACTTTCTACTAAGTCTAAATTATTGGTCTTCCGCTGCTGACCTAGCTTAACCCCCTTATTAGTACAAATGTCTCTTCATGTATAATATCTCCAGATACCCTCTGCTTAATAGAAATGTATTTAAAAACGCGACAATTTACAGGGGATATGAAATTATCAATAGTTATTCCCTGTTACAATGAAGAAAAAGGGATACCTAATTTAGTGAAGCAGTTGGATCCAATATGCCACAAATTGATCAAGGATTATGAACTTGAACTTATTTTTGTAGATGATGGCAGCAAAGATAAAACAAACGCCTTACTAAATCTGGAATACAAAAACAAAGGATACGTGAAGATTATCAGGCATAGACAAAATATGAACCTTGGGGCTGCATTAAGAACAGGTTTCAAAAATGCTACTGGTGATTTGATAGCTGTATTGGATTCGGATTGTACTTATCCCCCAGGATTGATAATCGAAATGTTAAATCTTGTGGATAATGATACGGATATAGTTACAGTATCCCCTTATCATCCTGATGGAGGGGTTGAAAATGTACCTTATTATAGGGTTTTTTTGAGCAAGGGTATATCAAATATTTACAGATTATTAATTGATCGGCGGATTCATACATACGGAGCCATGGTCCGGATATATAAAAAAAAGGTAATAGAAAAAATTAGGTTCAGGTCTGATGATTTCCTTTCTGTAACTGAGATTATGGTCAAATCACTGCTTAAAGGATACCATGTTAAGGAATTCCCAACTATATTGAGGGTAAGGCAATATGGGCAATCCAGCATGAGATTAATAAGCGTTATCTTAAGTCATTTATACTTCCTTACAAGAATCATTTTATTGAGGATTGCTGGTGTTAAATTATGAAAATAATTACTATTTTGGGTACCAGGCCAGAGATTATTAAATTGTCGCCTTTAATTCCTTTGTTAGATAAGGAATTTGACCATATTTTGATTCATACAGGGCAACATTATGATTATGACATGGATACTCTTTTTTTTCATGAACTGGAGTTAAGGGAGCCTGATATTAACTTAAAAGTTGGATCAGGATTGCAAGGGAAACAAACTGCCATAATGCTCGAAAAGCTTGAAAGATTAATGATAGATAAAAGACCAGATTTGGTGATAGTATTTGGTGATACAAATTCAACTTTGGCAGGAACATTGGCAGCATCAAAACTGAATATTAAGCTGGCGCATATAGAAGCCGGATGCAGATCTTTCAATATGCATATGCCCGAGGAAAGAAATCGGGTGATAGCTGATCATATGTCTGATTATCTATTTCCTATAGATGAAAAAAGCAAGAATAATCTATTGAAAGAAGGCATAGATAAGGATAAAATGTTCTTGGTGGGCAGCTTGCTCATTGATGCTTGTTTGAGGAATAAAGGGCTCACACATAAATCAGGTATTATTGAAAAGCTTAATATTGATAAAGGAAAGTATGTTTTGGCAACAATTCACAGAGCTGAAAATACTGATAATATTGAGAATTTAACAGAGATATTTGGCTCTTTGAACGAATTATCCAATACTGTGGACATTGTAATGCCATTGCATCCAAGGACCAAGAGACTTTTGGCTGAAAATGATATTCCAATTTCAAAAAGACTAAAGATGATAAATCCAGTGTGTTATATTGATTTTCTTAATTTGCTGATGAATTCAAGGTTTATCATGACCGATTCGGGAGGTGTACAGGAAGAGGCAGTAGTATTGAATGTTCCATGTTTAGTTATTAGGAATGAAACAGAATATTTAGAATACCTTGAAGCGGGAAAACTAATTCTTACTGGGGTCTCAAGATGTATTATTGTAAACACCGTAAATGGGCTAACCAATAGCAAATTGGAAGATATCAAATCAATTAGGGTGAATTTACCAACACATGTTGCAGAAAAAATTCTAGGTGTGTTAAGGGACCGTTAAAATGGAGCCTGTTGACGGAAAACAAGACATGAAAAAAGTCTTCATTTTATTATCTTTAATAATCTTCTTAGGTTTCTTATTAAGGGTGTATCAATTAGGAACAGAAAGTATCTGGACAGATGAAGCCTGGTCTTTGTATCATTCTCAAAAGCCCACTTTTGGCGCAATTGTTGGGTCAGTTACTGAAGTAGAGGGGGCCCCATTTGGATATTATTTAATGCTGCATTATTGGATTGATATTTTTGGGAATTCGGAATTCTCAATAAGGTTTCCTTCGGTAATCTTTGGAGTATTTCTTATTTTTCTCGTATTTAAGATTGGATCCCTTTTATTTAATAAAAAGGTAGGCATGGTCTCTGCTTTTCTTTGTTCAACAGCCATGCTCCAGGTTTTGTATTCTCAAGAAGCCAGGATGTATAGTTTATTCGGCCTACTGGCTGTAATATCATTTTACAATTTGCTTAAACTCATGAAACATCAAAAAAATGCCTGTTTTTTTGTTTTGGCCAGTGCTTTGATGTTCTACGTAAATTATATGGCCTTTTTTGTTATCCTATTCGAGATGTTATTCGTTTTCGCCTATAAGAAATCTTTCTTTAAAAGATCACTCAAATACATATGGATTGCACTAGCCCTTACTGTGCCAATATTGCCCCAATTGTTCCTTCAGTTCAGTTTGAGGCATGTTACTTGCAAGAGGCCCTGCCAAGCAGGGGCGTTCCTGCAATTTTAGCAAATTTTGGCCTATTTCTTTTGGTTCTCCCCGTCATGGGCATTCTGGTAATTTTGGTAGCTGCGTATTTGATTTATCCAAGATTTTCAAAGAGAATTGTGAAATTTCATAACTATTGGTTTCTGCTATCATTAGTAGTATTTTATGCTTCTTACATTTTTCTGTTGCCCAGAATTATCCAGTCATTTGCCCTTATAAGACATTCGTTGTTCCTAGCCCCAGTATTCTATCTAATTTTGGCAAAAGGGATAATGTTGCTTAAGATAAGCGTTTAAGAGTCTTGTTAATTATTGTAGTCCTTATTGTAAACAGTTTTGCTCTTTATACTTATTATTCCAAGCCGACAAAGGTTGAATGGAACAAAGCAGCGAATTATATTGAAGGAGGTGAAAACCAAACAATCTTGTTTAGCGGTTCAAGCATTCCAAGTACATTGATATTCGATTATTATTATCATTATGATTATCGACGGACTGATTTATCTCAGGATCCAAAAGGTTTAGATATCATATCATTAAATCAAAGCCAGGTGTGGCTTGTGCTGTATAAAAGCAAGACCAGGAATTGGCATGAGCTGAATTCTTATAAGGAGAGGTTGGATGCTTGCTGCGAATTAACGGATTATAAAGATTTTTTTGAAGTCAGAGTCTATAGATATGAAGTAAAATTTAAATAAGATTAACTATTCACGGTAAATGATGGATATACCCACAATAATACTATTTTTAGTTTATACCTATGGTTTAGGGTATACTGTAACATCGTTCCTTAAGATTTCTGCACATGCGCTTGAAAAGCACATTATGAGGGTTGGTATTGGATTAGGGGTGCTGCCGATCCTTTTGATCATATTGAATTTTTTCCGTGTTCCTTTAGACTGGAGGATTTTGTTGTCGCTTAGCGTTGCCTATCCAGCATATGTTATATTCAAATATCGTAAATTCAATGCACCTAGTTTCAAGGTTAGGAAATCTGATGTAACTGTATTCATTGTAGTCTTGATATTTTTTGCTACTTTTGGCATGTACCTTAAAGGTGCCTTTAGTTACCCTTATCTTGAGAATGAAGACCCATGGGGGCATTCTGTTGGTGTTAAGTATGTAGCTTTAGAAAAGAAGGCATATGATCCTGTTGTGCATCGGGCGGAAATGAATATGGATCCCGTTTTATCCTACATAGATCCATACCCTCCCGCATATGATGCCTTGATGGGCATTCTTCATCAGACAAACGATTCAGTCAATTGGACTTTGAAATTCTTTAACGCTTTGATTATCTCATTGGGCATAGTCTTCTTTTATTTCTTCGCAAAAGAGTTTGTAGGTGGCAGAAATAGGGCGTTATATGCAACAATTATTCTTGCCATGATCCCTTGTTATTTAAGTCACTTCATCTGGGCGCATTCACTGGTCATTACCTTAATTTTCCCGCTATTCTATACCTTTGAAAAGTCAAGATATGACCCAAAATGGGCGTATATAGGGGGGATAGTCTTTGCAAGCATATGGGTTACACAAAACTTATCCCAGCCCCTGAAGATTAGCACACTGTTATTTATTTATATTGTTGTAGGTTCAATAACTAGGAACAAATTCATGAAATCAGTTACTTTTGCCTCCTTTTTTGGATTGCTTCTTGCAGGTATCTGGTGGGGAGCTATGATATTTAAGTATGGTTTTGGCAAGTTTATAACATATTACGTTGGGAGCGGAGCTGTAACTGAGGTAGCCTCAGGCGCTGTAACCAATACTAGTATTCTCCTTAGGATACTATCCATAATCCCAAAATTATTCTCACCAGGTGGAACAGCTTCCAGATCTTATGTCATGGATGACTTTATTATTGCAAAAACTACTAATTTGATTAATAATCCAATAGGGGTTGGGCTGGTGTTATCTTTATTGGTCATTTTTTCTGTAATCCTAGTCTTACTTAAAAATCGATCAAATATTGTCACGAAAGAAAACACTTGGATGGCTGTGACATTACTCTGGTTATTGTTCACCTTCTTGGGTGTTAATGGTGTGACCTTTGATATCAAAATTGCAAGAGGGGCATTTAGGGTATGGATGTTGATGGCAATCCCCGTTGCATTAATTAGTTCGGAAGGCATATCTTGTCTAAAAAAATCAGGCAAAAAATACAAGATACCTTTTGCCATAATCTTCCTTTTACTATTTGGAGGAATCTGGGCCACTTCGGGCTATCAAAAATATGTGCACTATACCAACCCTGGATGGCCAACAAGCGGCTCTTTTTCAGGGGGTGAGGCATCTGAGCCATGGCAATACGGGGCTTGGTTTAATTCATTGGAGCCAAACACCAAGGTTTTCCTTTATGCTCCAAGAGATAAGCTCACAATAGGTTATGATGCATTCAGCTGCGATTGGTGCCAAGAGGTTATAGATTTTCGGGGGAACATCTTAAATTTCACAGTGGACCAACTTTATGGTTTCCTGAAAT
>JAHJBD010000156.1 GCA_018813725.1 Nanobdellota archaeon
CCTTGGGCTTGCTGTTGCAAACTCGCTTGAAGCTGTAAGGAACGGAGCAACACAGGTAGAGTGTTGTGTCAACGGTATCGGAGAAAGGGCAGGCAACTGCTCTATGGAAGAGGTTGTGATGAACATCCACACAAGAAAAGATTATTTTAAAGATTTGACCACTGGGATAAGCACAAAAGAGATCTATAGGACCTCACGTATGGTGTCAGACCTTACAGGGCTTGCTGTTCAGAGGAACAAAGCGATAGTCGGTGCAAATGCATTTGCTCATGAAGCAGGCATACATCAGCATGGCATATTGTCTGACAAATCAACATACGAGATTATGGAACCTTCGGATATAGGTTGGGAAGGTACAAATATCGTGATCGGCAAGCACTCGGGAAAGCATGCTGTTGATTCAATACTTAAAGAGACTGGATATGAACTGTCACAGGAACAGATAGACGATATATTGAAACGAATTAAGGACCTTGCTGACAAGCAGAAAGAGGTTATGAGAGAGGATATCATAGCTATTGCCTCTGATGTTGCAGGAAAACTTGATGAGAAGGAGCAGATAGTCAAGCTCGATGAGCTTAGGATCAATACTGGCAATAAGATAGTCCCTGAGGCAGAGGTTACATTGATAGTGAAGGGTAAGAAGAAGACAGGCAAAGCTAAAGGTGACG
The DNA here is from genome assembly GCA_018813725.1 of Nanobdellota archaeon. Classification (GTDB taxonomy): domain Archaea; phylum Nanobdellota; class Nanobdellia; order Woesearchaeales; family JAHJBD01; genus JAHJBD01. The sequence continues at coordinate 672 of JAHJBD010000156.1, forward strand.
GGCCAGTTGATGCAGCAAGCAAAGCGATAATCAGCATCGTGGGCCTAGGATTTAAGCTGAAAGAGTACAGTCTTAAGGCCATAACTGGCGGAACTGATGCATTGGCACATGTTACAATCACTGTGCAGGATAACGAGGGAAGAGAATATAAATCAGAAGGAGTAAACGAAGATATAATAATGGCAAGCGTTATTGCACTGATAAAAGGAATAAACAAGGCATTGAATAGGTGATAAAATGAATGGAGCGCATGCAATTATCGAGACTTTATTGAAACAAGGATGTGATGTGACATTTGGGTATCCTGGGGGTGCTGTCATCCCTTTATTTGATGCTTATCTTGATTATAAAGGAAAGATAAGGAATATCCTTGTAAGGCACGAGCAGTGCGCTGCGCATGCAGCTGAGGGTTATGCAAAAGCTTCTGGAAAGGTTGGGGTGTGCATAGCAACATCTGGTCCGGGAGCAACAAACTTAGTTACAGGTATCATGGATGCTTACATGGATAATATCCCAATAGTTGCGCTAGGGGGGCAGGTCCCTACGAAATTGATAGGCAATGATGCTTTTCAGGAATCTGATATGATGGGGATAACTATCCCAATAACAAAGCACAATTTCCAGGCCAGGAGCGCTGATGATCTGGCTCCTATGATCATGAAATCTTTTATGCTTGCCGGACAAGGCAGACCTGGGCCAGTATATATCGATCTTCCAAAAGATACGCAGATCCATCAGGTGACTAAGCCATTCCCAAAAGAGGTTAAGATTGAAGGATTTTGTCCGACTTTCAAACCTAATAATCATCAGTTAAAGAAAGCAGTTGCTGCTATAGCTGAATCTAAAAAGCCTCTGTTCTTGATAGGCGGCGGCGCAGTGCTTGCTGATGCTGATAAGGAATTTGCAGAGCTTTCCAAGATCACCAAGATTCCTGTTACCACTACTTTGCAAGGTAAAGGGATATTTGACGAAGATAATGATCTAAGCTTAGGTATAGTAGGTATGCATGGGAGAAAGTGCGCCAATTATGCAACTATCAATACAGATCTCTTGATCTCAATAGGGTGCAGGTTCAGCGACAGGATAACTGGCAGCCTTGAAAGCTATATGAAGAATGTTACTGTTATCCATGCAGATGTTGATCCAGCTGAGATAGGCAAGAATGTCCATGTAGACATACCTATTGTTGGTGATGCAAGAGAAATAATCCAAGGGCTTGTAGATGCTATCAAATCAGTAAAATTACCTGACTGGTCATCTTGGCGCGACGAGATACATAAGATGAGGGACGCATGCGAAAGCTGCACATGGTGCCTTGATAAAAAGAAGATCCATCCAAGGATGATAATTGAAGCGATGAATAAGATAATAAAAAAAGATGATATTGTTGTAACTGGGGTTGGCCAGCACCAGATGTTTGCGATGCATTACTTGAAAAGGTATAAGCCTAGGACATTTATATCATCTGGCGGTGCTGGAACAATGGGTTTTGGTTTTCCTGCTGCCATAGGTGCAAAGGTTGCTAAACCTGAAAAGGAAGTTTTCCTGATTGACGGAGACGGCAGTTTTCAGATGACTTTGCAGGAGCTTGGAACTGTAGCCGAAGCAGGCATCAAAGTGATCATCATGATATTTAACAATTCATATCTAGGGATGGTCAGGCAGTGGCTTGAGATATATCATGACAAAAGATATTCACAGGTACACCTTGGAAAAGGTCCTGATTTTGTTAAGATCGCTGAAGCTTATGGTCTTAAAGGGATAAATGTATCAGATCCAGCTAAGATAGATTCAGCGATAAAAGAGGCTATCAAGTCAGATGTAACTACATTGATAAATTTTAAGATGGAAGAGGAATCTAATGTCCTGCCTATGCTTCCACCAGGAGGACATGTAAAAGATGCGTTTGGCGGGTGTATGAAAATACCTGGCCAATTTATCTGAGGTGCAAAATGGAAAACAAACACATAATCTCGATGCTTGTTGAAGACCAGCCTGGTGTATTGACCAGGATAGCTGGGATGTTTGCCAGGCGGAACTATAATATCGATACCATCACCGTTGGAAAGACCAACACCAAAGGCATAAGCAAGATGGTGATAACTGTTATAGGTGATGATTCTGTTCTAGAACAGGTGGAAAAGCAGCTCAATAAGCTTATCGATACTGTGAAAGTTGTTGAGATCGGAAAGGACGGTGTTATAAGGGAGCTTTGCCTGATAAAGATCGCTGCAAAAGATAAGAAGTCAAAGGACGAGCTTTTGAACTATTCAAAGATATACAAGATAAAGTTTGTTGATGTGGATACAAAGTCTATGACACTTGAGATAATAGGTACGCCTGACAAGATAGACTCGTTTATCGAACTTGTCAAAGGCTATGGCATACAGGACATATCAAGAACAGGCGTTACTGCTATCGCAAGAGGTTCAAATGGAAAAAATAATAGTTAGGAAACCTACTGAGAAAGAAAAGGAAGATATGGAAAAGTGCGGTGTCTGGGATAAAGGGGTAAGTGAATTCCAGTGGGAATATGAGATCAAGGAGACTTGCCTTATAATCTCAGGTGAGGTCACAGTAACTTCTGATTCTGGCGAAGCTGTCAGTTTTAAGGCAGGAGATTATGTAGTATTTCCTGAAGGGCTCAAGTGCACCTGGAAGATCACAAAGCCTGTGAAAAAGTATTATCGGTTTGGGTAGAAAATTAACTTTTGCCAATCTTCCATAACAGCTTGAAATAGCTCTTATTTGAATCTGCTACTTCTTTACTCTTTGTTATTATGCCAAGTGGTGTCTCTGACCATATTATTGTGGCCGTATTGTTGCCGTATACTATGGTTGAGGTTGGAAGTGAATATTCTTTTGGGATCCATTTGTAATGGTTAAGTTTCGTCTCTATAGGAGTCTCGCCTTCCCTTACTATAATGTTGCCCTGGATATTCTTTTGTTCCCTTCTCTTTACAAACACTTTTGAGAAAATCGGCAGGACTTTCTTGAACTTATGGGTTGCGCCAAAGGCGACAAAATCCTGGCCATAATTGACTATATCCATAAGCACGGTCTTTATGCCTTCTTTACCTTCATATACCTCTACAGATACTTTTGGCTTTTGCTCTTTTTGGATGTTTAACAGGTTTGGCAGCAGCGCTTTTACTTCTTCCTGTTTTGCATCAATCTTTTCTTTCTCGTCTTCTAGATATTTTAGCAGCTCTTTTGGGTTTGCAGCGCTAAAATATCTTTTGTTGTTCTTTATCACATATGAAACTAATCCTTTCTCGATAAGCTTGTTCATAGAGTCGTATACATGGGGCCTAGAGATGTCTGTCTTCTTTGCGATGTCTGAAGCCAGCGACTGGTCTGATTTCAAAAGTAAGACGTATACTGCTGCTTCGTTCTTGCTTAACCCTGCTTTGATAAGTATCTCTTCCATGTTGTACTTAAAAAGTACAACATATATTTAAATATGTTCTTTTGTTAGCGCTTAATATGGAATATACCCGAGAACAATTTGATACAATCTTGGATAAATCAAGGCAAATTTTAGCAGATAAATCGTTAGACGATTGCCCATGTACACAGAATTGTGAATGGCATGGAAAATGTTTTGAGTGTGTAAAGATCCATAGGGTCAAGGGCAAACACATACCTGAATGTCTTCAGCATATTTTTCAGGATAAGTTTGAAGCTTTGGCTAATTGTATCGAGAGAAAAACAGCAGATGATAGGCCGGTTGTAAAATGAAAGGATGGGATGAGTTTCATGTGGACAGAAAGGAATTGACGGGTGATGAGCCACCGCACCCTGAAGTGGTCAAGTTTGCAAAAAGATTAGCTAAAAGAGCTAAGGTACTGGACCATGGCTGCGGAATGGGAAGAAACTTCTTTTTCATGGATAAAGAGGGGTTTAATGTTTATGGTATAGATTGTTCAGATTTTTCCATAGAATTTATGACCAAAAAGGGATATGGTGATAAGGTTGTAAAGGGAGACATAAGAAAGATGCCTTTTATGGATGATGAGTTTGACGCGTTGGTATCTACAAATGTGATCGCTCATGGAAACCAAGAGGATATCACAAGATATATCAAAGAGATGCGAAGGGTTGTAAAACCTGGTGGTATGATATTTATCGTTTGTCCGTCGATATATTTTTTGGAAGCTGTCAGAACAAAGGATACTAAAGAGGTTAGTCCAGGAACTTATGTGGATATTGATACACCAGATGGTAATATGCCCCACTATTATTTTACCACTGAGATTATGGAAACCTTTTTTAAAGGTGACATCATCCTTAGAAATGAATATGTGGATGAGTATAGCACATTTATGAAAAAACAAGTAAATCACTTGATATTTGCTTGTCAAGTTGGAGGAAAATAAGATGGGAATGACGATAACTGAAAAGATACTTGCTAAACATTGCGGCAAGGATAGTGTTAAGCCTGGCGAATTGATCAATGCTAAGATCGATCTTGTGTTGTGCCATGATATAACCACAACCCCTGCAATTGATATGCTTGAGAAAGCTGGTATGGACAAGGTGTTTGATCCGAACAAAGTAGTTGTAACACCAGACCATTTTGTGCCAAACAAGGATATCAAATCAGCAGAGATGGTAAACAGGATAAGGAAATGGGTAAAGAAGCACAACATCAAGCACTTTTATGATATTGGTAGGCATGGTGTATGCCATGCTATACTTCCTGAGCAAGGGCATGTTGTTCCAGGGATGACAATAGTTGCTGGAGATTCACATACTTGTACTCACGGCGCTTTTGGAGCTTTTTCAACTGGTGTCGGTTCAACTGATATTGCTGCAGCGCTTGCTACTGGAGAACTATGGTTTAAGGTTCCTGAGACAATCAAGTTTGTTGTGGACGGAAAACTTCCCAAAGGGGTATATTCAAAAGATATAATCTTGACAGTCATCAGGGATATCGGGGTAGACGGTGCTTTGTATAAGGCGATGGAATTTACCGGCTCTACAATAACAGATCTAAGTGTTGAAGCAAGGATGACCATAACCAACATGGCGATCGAAGCAGGCGGAAAATCTGGCATAATTGAGCCTGATAAAAAGACCTTGCAGTATGTGAAAGAAAGGACTGATGAGAAATTTGAGATTGTAAAGTCTGATGCAGATGCTAACTATTCAGTTGTTAGGAAATATGATGCTGCAAAATTAGAGCCCATTGTCGCTTTCCCAGACCTTCCTTCAAACGGAAAGACAATGACTGAGATCTCAAAGATGCAGCCTATACATGTTGACCAGGCATACCTTGGAAGCTGTACTAATGGAAGGATTGAAGACCTTAGGATTGCAGCAGAGATAATGAAAGGAAGGAAAGTTGCAGAAGGGACAAGGATGATCGTAGTTCCAGCTACAACTGACATCTGGAAGCAGGCTAACAAAGAAGGATTATTGGACATATTCATGGAAGCTGGCGCAACTGTGTCAACTGCCACATGCGGAGCATGCTTAGGCGGCCACATGGGAATACTTGCTTCAGGAGAAACATGCATCTCTACCACTAACAGAAATTTTGTAGGGAGGATGGGAAGCACTGAAAGCAAGGTTTATCTCGCAAGCCCTGCAATAGTTGCAGCATCTGCTATAGAAGGAAAGATTGCTGACCCTAGGAGGTACATCTAAAATGGCTGAAAATAAACTTACTGGAAAAGCACATGTTTACAAACGTGACGATATAAATACTGATGAGATAATCCCTGCTAGGTATCTGAATACAGATAAGGAAAAGGAACTTGCTCAGTATGCTATGGAAGATCTGGACAAAACATTTGTCAAGAAAGTTAAGCCGGGCGACTTTATAGTTGCAGCAGAAAACTTTGGCTGCGGGTCATCCAGGGAGCATGCGATCTGGGCGCTTAGGGGTGCAGGAGTAAAGGCAGTCATAGCTAACAGTTTTGCACGAATATTCTTCAGGAATGCCATAAACAACGGATTTTTGGCGATCGAGTTCAAGGGTGCAGCTGATAAGATCAAAGATGGGGCTGGATTGGAAATAGATATAAAGGCAGGTAAGATCATCAATAAGGATAAAGGGGAAGAGTATTCGTTTTTACCTTTATCAGATTTTGCAGTAGAGCTCTTGAATGATGGTGGGCTTATAAATCATATAAAGAATAAGGGGGCAAAAAGATGACAACATATAAGATAGCAAAGATGCCAGGAGATGGCATTGGTCCAGAGATTGTTGCAGAGGGAGTTAAAGTAATTGAAAAGGTTGCAGAACTTAAAGGATTCAATGTGGACTGGGTAAACTATGATAATGGCGCTGATAAGTACCTTGAGACTGGAGAACTTATCACTGAAGATACCTTGAAAGAGATCAAAGATACCTGTAAGGCAATATATCTTGGAGCGCTTGGCGATCCTAGGTGCAAGCCAGGAATCCTTGAGAAAGGTATTTTGTTGAAGACAAGATTTTATTTTGACCAGTATGTTAACTTGCGCCCTATCAAATTGTTGGAAGGTGTTGACTGTCCGTTAAAAGGCAAAGGGCCAAAAGATATTGACTTTACTGTTATCAGGGAAAATACTGAAGATTTTTATGTTGGTATAGGCGGCAGAGCAAATGCTGGGAAGAGTAAAGGGCATCTAGAAGTTATCAGGGATATGTGGAAAGTAAAGTTTGATCTTGACATAGAAAACACTGATGAGATCGCTTACCAGATCGGTGTTATGAGCAAGAACGGTGCAGACAGGGTAATCAAGTACGGTTATGATCTTGCCAAAAAACAAAATGTTGAGACTGCATATTTTGTTGATAAGGCAAACGTGCTATCTGATATCTACAGTTTCTGGAGAGAGCGGGTTGTTGAGATAGGCAAGCAGTATCCTGGAATAACTCCAGAATACATGTTTGTTGATGCAATAACAATGTGGTTTGTGAAAAACCCTGAGTGGTTCAAGGTTGTAACAACACCTAACATGTTCGGTGATATCATAACTGATCTTGGCGCGATGATACAAGGCGGATTAGGTCTTGCTCCTGGTGGAAATATCAATCCTAAGGGTGTCTCTATGTTTGAACCTATCCATGGGTCAGCACCAAAGTATAAAGGGATGAACCGTGCAAATCCATTGGCTACTATCTGGGCTGGTGCGATGATGCTTGATGAAGTCGGGCAGGGGCCAGCTCATGACTTGATAGTTAACGCTATTCAAGGAGTGATTATGGATGGAAAAGTTAAGACAAAAGATTTAGGTGGCAATAACACATGCTCAGATATGGGTGATGCTGTTGCCAAGAAAGTTGAAGAATTAGGAGGTATATAAAATGGTAAATTTAGTACATGATAAGGATGCAGATGTTGCCGCATTGGAAGGAAAGACAGTAGCAGTAATCGGTTATGGAAGCCAAGGAAGCGCACAGGCAAAGATGATGAAGATGTCTGGTGTTAGCGTTATAATCGGTGAAACAGAAAGTCTTGGAGGAAAGCCAAACCCTTCATGGAATAAAGCAAAGGAAGATGGGTTTGAAGTGATGACAATTGATAAGGCAGCAGAAAAAGCAGATATTATACATATACTGCTTCCAGACGAGTTCCATGGTCCGGTCTATAAAAGCCAGATTGAGAAACATATGGGTCCAGGTAAGGTATTTTCTTGTTCACATGGGTTTAATATCGTATATAAGCAGATTGTTCCACCAAAAGGTGTAGATGTAATAATGGTCGCTCCAAAAGCACCAGCAACTGAAGAGCTTAAAGCATATAATGCAGGGTTTGGCGTTCCAGGACTAGTTGCTGTCGGCACAGATGCTTCAGGTAATGCCCGTGATATTGCTCTTGCTATGGCAAAAGCAATGAAGTTTACTAAAGCCGGAGTACTTGAATGTACATTTGAGCAAGAGACTTACGAAGACCTTTTTGGTGAGCAGAATGTGCTTTGCGGCGGAACAGTCGATCTGGTAAAATATGGGTTTGAAGTACTTACTGAAGCTGGTTATCCTCCAGAGATGGCTTATTTTGAATGCTTACATGAGCTTAAGCTGATCGTTGACCTGATCTACGAGGGCGGGATCCAGAAAATGAATGCTGTAATCTCAAACACAGCTGAATTTGGCGAGTATTACAATGGCCCTAAGATAATCGGTCCTGAAGTAAAAGCAAAGATGAAAGAGAGCCTTAAAAGGATCGAGGACGGAACATTTGCAAAAGACTGGCTTGCTGAAAACGCAGCAGGAAAGCCAAACCTTCTTAAGAAAAGGGAAGAGCTTGGCAAACATCCGATAGAGATTGTCGGACGAGAGATCAGGGCTTTGTTTGAGAAGAACTAATTTTTTTCTTTATTTTTTTTAAATTATTGAAAAATTTACCCCAAAATTTTTATGGGGTTTAATACAGATAAATCCAAGGGATTTCTTGTATACATAGGTATTGTCTTTGTTGTACCCCTACCTTTAGAGGCTGTCCGACTATCAAGTTAGGGTATAAACTACAAATCTTTTTTTTAATCTCCA
>JAHJBD010000157.1 GCA_018813725.1 Nanobdellota archaeon
CGCTTTTTGAACAGTGCTATCGATTGTTTTCATCACAACTGGCTCTGGAGTTGTATCTACAACTGGCTCTTCAACTACTGGTTCAACTGCTACTGGTTCGTCAGCTACAGTCGGCTGCTGTACTTCAGGCTGTGCTGTACACCCAACCATCAACAATATCACTAAAGCTAAAATTATCCTTTTCATTTGATCACCCAAGAATGCTTATAACTAATTTATATATAAATTTTTAGTAATTGTGCCATTCAAACATAGGTTCTTCTTCAAGATGCCATAGCTTTTTCCACCCAGATTCATATGACATAAAATCTATTATGGAAATCTTCTTGTCTAGAGCATCTTTAATATGCTGTAATATCATCCTTTTCCCAAGGTTCTTGATGTTTGGGTTTCTGCCGCAGCTAAGTACAGTGTAAACATTATTGTGCACTACTCCTAGCTCAACAGATTCCACATTTGCATTGATGACACAGCTTATGAGGTTCATCTTTCCTTGCTTAGCAGCAGTGTTGGCAAGTTCCTGCATGCTTGCCAGCATCTCTGTCTCAGAATAATCAGATTCTTTTCCAAATCTTGACATATTTAGCTTGCCTAAGAGCTGCATATCTTCAATCTGGTTATGTCTGAAAGAAAGGCCAAGCTCTTCTAGATGCCTTAGGTCATACCTCAGGTTCTTCCTGTGCTTTTTGTCAAATGAGCCTATATATTTTTCAATATCATTGTTGAATTTCGACATATCTAGATAGAATTTTGGATCAGCCTTTTCTAGCTTGATAAACTCAGCTTCTGACTTATCAAGGTAGAACAAGCTTGTTTCTTTAGGACAAGCTTTTAGAAAATCTTTTATCTTGCTCTTATCCTTTATGAAGAACTTGTTTGTCTCAGGAAAATTACCTCCAAAGAATGTGTAATATTTCTCTGGAGTCTCATACCATAATGGAAGTAACCCATTATCATCAGTGATAAAATAAGGCTCAAACTTATAAGCAGCATAAAAGCAGAATCTATAATCCCAAAGGTCAAACAAGGATAACTTTGGACTGAACTTGTTCCAAAGAAGTTCACATTCTTTGATATCTTTAACTACTTTCATGGTTTACCTCTGCTTTCACCATAATGGACGCCTGAAGCGATCATATGTGAAATCCTTATCGCTTCAGGTATATATGAATAATATCTTGATATCTCAATCATCTCGCTAACCTTATCAGATGCCAGCCCTGAGTACTGGATGTATATGTTACCTTTCTTTACAACATCTCCCGCTGCATCAATCAGCTTGATTTTTTGTTCCATCCCAAGCTTTGCTAAGGTTTTTTTTATCTTCTTGATGTCAGGCATTTTTCGGATGACAACGATAACTGGTATATCTGTCTTGCGGTTCAGCTTATTGATATCAATCACATTAAACCCAGCCAGCGCAATCCCATCAAGCATTATGCATCTTAACTGCTTTTTGAATTTAGAGCTGTTTACCATAGATACTAGTTTATCAGTACTATCACTTCCATCAACATGAACTTTAGTGCTTAGAATACCTTCAACCAGTCCAGAACCGCGTAAAACTGTCCCTATCACTAGGCTTTCCTTGTCAGACTTGCTGAACGGAGAATCATCCACTCCTAATACCCGAATCTCCCTTTTCATGACTAGAAGTAAACATAGCAATATTTAAATATTTAGGTGGGTTTTACGTCTATATGTGTGGGATAGTAGGTTATATAGGAAACAAGAAGGCAGCACCAATAGTGCTTGATGGTCTTAAGAAGCTGGAATACAGGGGATATGATTCTTGCGGTATTGCAAGCTGCTGTACAGGAATCCAGATTAAGAAAGGTGTCGGCAAGATAGAAGAGGTTGAAAAGATACATACCCTTGCTGATATTGAAGGAAATTTGGCAATAGGCCATACAAGATGGGCAACACATGGTGGTGTCACAGATGAAAATGCTCATCCTCATTCTGATTGTTCAGGAAAGATATGCATTGTCCATAATGGGATCATAGAAAACTATGAATCTCTCAAACAAGACCTTACCTCAAAAGGCCACAAGTTCAAGTCTGATACAGATACAGAGATCATAGCACACCTGATTGAAGAATATAACAAAGGCGACCTGAAAGAAGCGATCTTCCAGGCTCTTAAGAAAGTTGAAGGTGCATACGCACTAGGCATTATCTCAAGTGATGAACCAGATAAGCTTTTTGCAGCAAGAAAAGAAAGTCCACTCATCATAGGCGTTGGTGAAGGTGAAGGTTTTATCGCTTCAGATGTTCCAGCCATAGTCAATCACACTAAAAAGGTCATGTATCTGCAGAATGAACGAGTTGCAGTCATCACAAAAGATGATATCGAAGTTTTTGATCTTGAAGGAAACAAGAAAAAACCAATAATTAGAGAGATACTGTGGGATGCAGCCTTGATAGAAAAGCAAGGATATGATCATTTCATGCTTAAGGAGATAAACGAGCAGCCAAAAGCCATAGAAGAGACCATAAATGGGAGGATAAAAGGCGACAAGGTTGACCTTAGTGAAGAGATCAAGCTGACAGATGAAGAGATCAAGAAGATCTCAAACATAGTCATAGTCGCTTGCGGCACCTCATGGCATGCAGGTTTGGTAGGAGAGTTCATGCTTGAAGAGCTTGCACGTGTCCCAGTTGAGGTGGAGTATGCTTCTGAATTCAGGTATAGGAACCCAGTGCTTGGAAAGAATTCTCTCATCATTGCAATATCTCAGAGCGGTGAGACTGCAGATACACTTGCAGCGATCAAGGAAGCAAAAGCAAAAGGCTGCAGGATAATCTCGATATGTAATGTCATGGCAAGCTCTATTGCCAGAGAATCAGATAGTGTAGTTCTTACCCATGCAGGCCCTGAGATTGGTGTCGCTTCAACAAAAGCATTCACTTCACAGCTTATTGTATTATACCTTATAACACTTTACTTTGGAAAGATAAGGGGGATATTAGATGATTTCATAGTCAAATGCAGGATCAGGGACTTAAGACAGCTGCCTCTTTTCATGAGAGCAGTGCTTGAAGATACTGAAAAGATTAAAGATATTGCAGAAACCTACTACAATACCTCAAACTCACTTTATCTTGGGAGAGGCATAGAATACCCTATTGCTCTTGAAGGCGCGCTAAAATTAAAAGAGATATCATATATCCATGCTGAAGGCTATCCAGCAGCAGAGATGAAACACGGTCCAATTGCCCTTATAGATAAGAACATGCCGGTTGTTGTTGTGGCAACACAAGACAACATAACTTACAATAAGGTACTGAGCAATATCGAAGAGGTTAAGGCAAGGGGAGGTATTATCATAACAGTCGCAACAAAAGGTGACAAGGTGATCGCAAGCAAATCAGACACAGTTATCTACATCCCAAAAACATCTTATATCCTTTCACCTGTGCTTGCAGTTGTACCGCTTCAGCTGCTTGCATACTATATCGCTTTAAAGAGAGGCTGTAATGTTGACAAGCCAAGAAACCTTGCCAAATCAGTCACAGTTGAATAAGATGAAATTCAGAAATGCAAAACCAGAGGATGCAGCAGGGATCGCAGCAGTGCTGAAAGAATGCTATAATATCAGCACTATTGAAGAAGGAATAGAAGTATTCAGAAGCGAAATACAAAAACAATATCATTTCATCGTTGCAGAAGATAATGATAAGATAATCGGCCTTACAACATGGCAGATGCATGGGCTACCAAAACATATGCTCTGCGAGCTTGACAGGATTGCAGTGCTTCCAGAATTTAGGGGAAAGGGTGTTGCAAAAGGATTGTTTGATGCACTGATCAAATTTGCAGACGAGGAATACCAAAAAGACGGATTAAGCTTAAGAAAAGTCTATCTCTTGACACATGCAGACAATAAGAGGGCGCACGCATTCTATCAGAAGATGGGGATGTCTCACGAGACAACATTAAAGAATCATTTTTATGCAGATAAAGATGAATGGGTTTTCTCTAGATTTTTCTGAACTACAAATTTTTTTCAAAAAATATTATTCAAATTTGAAAAAATATATAAACTACCTGTTCAAAACTAGGTATTGATGGAAATTCTTGAAGTTAATGAAGACACAAAGAATGAAGTTGAAAGAAGTATAAAAAAATTCGGATTTACAGTTGAACATCATTATCCTTATTATAATTACCAACAGACACCTTACAAGTCTAATGTTTTCTTTAAGTATGACAAGAACATGGGCATATTAGCTCAGAAAACAAAGCAAAATGTCTATTACACTGTTTCAGAAGTCCTTGCGCCGCCACATCTTAGAAAAGAAGTGTACTTAGGCTTTCTTGACAAGGTCTTTCGCAATGGCTCAAACAAGGTATGGTCAGAATTAAGGACCGATTTCAGAAATAGCCTTATGAATGATCCAAGATTTAACAATTCTTATCGCACAACTGGCCTTACATTTAGCCTGAACTGGCCAGTATTTGACATGAAAAGATGGGATGGCCACAATCTTGCTGGCAAAAAATGGAAAAAGATGAGGAACCTCATAAATAGGGTCAAGAGCAGTCATGAAGTAACTTTTGGGTCAGCAACAGACTTTCCTCAAAAATCTTTGATCAAGATTCTGGATGACTGGGTCAAGCTTCGTTCAGCAGACGAGGTCATTGACCGGCAGCAGTATGTGAATATAATCAAGAATGACTTCAAAGGTTTTGATCACACCCGCGTTATAGCGCTAGACGGAAAGCCATGTGCAATAACTGCTGGATGGGAGACAGTCCATAAAGATACTTACTATTCAAACTTGGGAATATTGAATTATAAATGCTCAGGGCTTGGGGAGTTTGCAAATTGGGACGATCTTGCATGCCTTAAGAAAAAAGGTTATCGGTTTGTTGATTTTGGTGGCAGCGATAGGGCTTTGATGAGATTTAAGAGCAAGTTTAGGCCTGATTACTATTACAAGACCCATTTTTACTATGTTCACAAACGTTAGATCTTTCTGCAGAATGTTAAGAAACCTGTGTGGCCAAGCTGCCTTGTCTTTGGCCTGACCTTTCTTCCATCAACTTCCCATTCCCTTTCTATGATCTCTATTGTCTTTAGATGGATTATATCTTCTGGAAGATTGCTTACAAAATCCATCACTTGAGGTATTGTTGGGGAATAATTGATCAGAAATCCACCAGCTTTCAATGCCTGGTGCGCAGAAGCTATAGCTTCCCATGGTGCAGGGAGATCCAGTGTTATCAGGTCAACGTTCTTTTCATCGATCCCTTTGGTCACATCTGCATTCTTCACAGTTAGATTTTTCAGACCAAGCATCTCTTTGTTAGCTTCAACAGTCTTAAAAAAATCTTCTCTGATCTCGTATGTTGTGACCTCTTTGCATATGTGCGCTAAGAAACATGACAACGCTCCAGACCCTCCGCCTGCGTCAACTGCAACAGAATTCTTGTTAATACCTGTCTCAGAGATTATCAGCCCAATCTCCTTTCTTGCAACAATCTGGGCCCCCCTTTTGATCCTGCTGTAATCATCGATAAACCAGCTGTCAAAAACACTAAAATCTTTGCCTATATTAGAGACTGCATGATCTTTCTGCATATCTGCAGCTTTTATCTGGCCCTCTTTTGAATGATAATCTTTAGAAGGATCCTTCACATAATACTTGCTCTCCTTACTGATCAATATTTTTGCCATTATAAAGATGGGCGTGGGAAGATTTGAACTCCCGACCTTCAGCTTGCTTCATTAGCCTATAGAAGGCTGTCGCTCTATCCAAGCTGAGCTACACGCCCATGTATCTTTCAGAATTAAAAACACTTTATAAATGTTATTGAAAATCTCTTCGAGCTAAATTTTCAATTCTAAGGATTTGTTTGCGAATTTTAGCTATCTTTTGATATCCTGATCCCAGTTTGCGAGTTTCTGCGTACACTCCTTCTTAGCTTCCCAAAATACCCAGCATTCTTTACCGAACTTCTCATACTTCACGCAATCCTGGCAGCAGTTTGGTATCTCCATAGGGATTTGGAAGAATTTTCTGTTTAAATATTTTTTCCTTATAATTTATCATTGGTGAACAGAATTAAGGCAGCCAAGTTTTCTCATTCTTTAGCTTATCAGGAAGGTACTTCTCGATGACATAGTTCAATCCATGGGCTGCAAGCGCCTGCTGTTCTGCCCTGACCTTCATTGATACGATCTGCTGTATAGCTTTTTGCCATTCCTTATGGTGCTGTACAAACGGATCGTTTTTCATAGCATCCTTAGCCCTCTTGATGTCAACATCTTTCAATGGGTGTGTTGGAAGCTTATAATCGATTATGTCCTGCGGTGTTACTCCAAGATACTTTGCTTGGGGTACGCAGAAATACTTGTTGATATGCGCTGCATTTCCAGACCCTACTTTCAGAGTCCTGTAGATATTGAAATATCCGTAAGGGTCGCCGTCTGTGAACACATAGACTGGCAATTTTTTCTCATCAGCAAGTTTCCTGATAAACCTTCTGCAGCTTCTTGTAGGAACTCCTCCAAGGCTGATAAGGATGCAATTAGCTTTTTTCCAGAACTTATGTTTGACTAATCTTTGGAACATACCTGCTGTCTCGATAGCAAGAACAAACTTAGCTTTTGTCTCAAACTTCAGTTCTTCAACTGATGAAGGTACAGAATAAGCACCTGAACCAAACTTGGTACAGTCTATCTTGATCTCTTTGCCTGTTTCAGAATCCTTGTCTATCACGACAAGCTCGCCAGCGATCTCACCGCCTTTCTCTTCAGGTATAAAACCCATCTGCTCTCGGTTAACCTCGATCGTGGCTTCGATATCATCCATGACTGCATCAGATTCAGGCTGTTCCTTGAATCTGGCTTCTCCCCAGTTTTTGGATACATAATAAGCTTCTCTCTTGGTTGCGATATCATCCTTTTCAACAAGCTCCTTCGAGAGCGCCATCATCCTCAATGTCTGCGCAAAGCTCTTTACAGAGGATACTGTAAGCGTCCTAGTCTTCTTGTTTCCAAGCAATTCAAAGTATCCGTTCTTAGGATCATATTTGACATTATTCAGCGACCTTATCGGAGCATCAAGCTGAGGCTGTTTTTTCTTCAAAATCTTATGATATATATCGCCTGCAATATCCTTTATCGAGCTGATAACTTTATTCACCATCTTCCCCCTCTGTGTTCTCGTTTTCCTCTTTGCCTATCTTTGCAAACTCTTCATCATATTCAAGATTCTCAACCTCAATATTTTCAAGGGTCCCTATTTGTTTCTCAAGCACCTCTTTGAGCAGCAATTTGACCTTGTCTTCGTCAACTTCCTTGCCCAATATCTCTTTTAAGGCTTCGGCTACATGAGGTATGAATATCTGGATATAATCCCGTTTCTTTGATTCAGCATGGATTCTTTTCTTCTTATGCACATAAGTTGCTAGTTTCCTGCCGCATTCCTGCAGCGCTAATTTTATCTCTTTGATTATCTCAGGATAATGTGCGATAGCTTCCTTGCTCTCTGAAGTGAACGGTACCCATACCGAAGCGATATGTACAAGTATCGTGACAGGCCCCTGTGGAAGCGATCCAGAGCTTTGGTTCAGCCCATATGGTCTCCAGTTTGTGCCCACAATGGATTTATTCACTGCGCATGCGCCTTGCTGATATAATAATGGTACCCTGTTCGCAAACCTCAGCACATTCACAGAACCTTCAGCGCTCTGCTCACCGCCGTAAGCTATTCCTGCTTCTACAATGAATGGATTTCCCCTATAGACAGAAGGCGGTCTTGTAGTCGCAACATAATACTCAGCATTGATCTCTTTTTTTAAACCTTTTTCAAGCAGGTCAGCAGTTATAGGACTGATACAGTCAGTTGGAGGTGCGATGATCTTTGTCTTGTTAATACCTTCCAATAATTTTTCAGCCATGTCCCTGTTTATCTCTTCAGGCTTAGTGTTGCATAATATCGAACCGTTCTCGCATATCTGTTTTGCAGTGCCAGAACCAACTCTTGAGAATTCGTTTGTCAGGAAAGACTGCAAAGTCCTTGCCTCAGTATACTTGAGCATGTTCATCAATCTTCCTAGCTCTACTCCGTATGGGTGAGGTTTGATCTCGACAGTTTTGGGTGGAAGATTATCATCAGCCCTTGGAAATATCAGCTGCTCTGCCTTTGGGTTAGTATATATTATTGTGACATGCGGATTTACTATTGCAGTATCCTTAAGGTATTGGTCGATTGACTGGCTTCCTCCTTGGTAACTGCCTTCTAGGTCCAGTTCGATCCTTGTCCCATGGTCCTTGTTCCATTCAACAATCTCCTCTTTGATTATATCTGGCTTATTTGTCTGCGTATCAAGCTTCAGCTCGTAATAATGTGCAGGATCTTTTGGATCTATCTTTGATGTTATCTTTGCAGGCTTTCCTGTTGTAAGCTGCGCATATAATACTGAAGCTGATATGCCAATACCTTGCTGGCCTCTGCTTTGTGACAGCTTGAAAAACTTTGATCCGTAAAGAAGCCGTGCAAATATATGTGGTATCTGTTTTTTTACTATTCCTGGACCATTATCCTCAACAATGACCCTGAACCTGTCACTACCAAGGTCAATCACTTCAACATAGATCTCTGGCAGGATCTCTGCTTCTTCGCAGGCATCAAGACTGTTATCAACAGCCTCTTTTATCGTTGTCATGAGCGCTTTTCTCTTATTATCAAAACCAAGAAGGTGCCTGTTTCTTGCAAAGAATTCTGCTACTCCTATCTCCCTTTGTTTCTTTGCTAGCTCATGTGCAATTGGTTGTGCCATCAAAAATTAGAAAAACCTGTCCTTTAAAAACTTTGTTGTTGTCCAATGATCCTGTCTCTTTTAAGTTCTCTTCGTTTTCTTTCAAGCCATTTGTACACAGTAGAGTGATTTGAGCCTTTAAGCAGCATCTCGATCGCTTGCTTAGCGATTAGCGCAGATTCAGGCTCGCCAATTATGCCAATAGTTTTTCCATAAACGCATAGGTAAGCTTCAGACATCTGTTCTATCAAGTGCCTTGATTTTCCTTCTCTTCCTATTACTCTGCCTTTAAGCCTAAGCAGGCTGTCTTTTGATCTCCCGGAAAACTCAACAATGTCGATTAATTCTAAAGCATAATCTGGTTTAAGCAGCAGTTGAGCAACCTCAGGGTTAAAACCTCTGCCGATAGCTTTGATTATCTCTCTTACAGTGTATAATCCAAGCGCATCTGTACCAGATACTGTGACATCCCCCTCCTTTGAATCTACATCTATCTTAGTCTTGGTCTCTCTCTCCAATGTGGTTTTTGTCTCACCGCTTTTGCCGATAAGCACAGCTACCCTTTCCTTTGGAATCTTCAGTTCGTACAAAAATTCTTCTGTCATTTTTATAAGTGATTGAACATCTATTTTAAAATCTTAGCTAAAACCTTGTCTTCACTAAGCTTTAACCCTAATTTCTTGAAATGATTTACAACATTTCTTACATCTCTCCTGATAAACTCATCAGCGCTTGTACTGTCAGTTGTTGTTGTCTGTGAAAAATCTATCAAGATGGGGACCTCATTAAAATTTAATATATTAAAAGGTGAAAGATCAGCATGCACCAATCCTGATTTATAGAGTTTTTTCATATTTTCTACAACCTTGTCAAAAAATTTCTTAGGGTCTTCAGGCTTTTTATCTTTCAATTTTGGAGCTACCTCTCCATCCAATCCTATAAACTCAAGCAGGATTATGTTACCTAGGAATTTAATCGGTGTTGGGCATGATACTCCTGCTTGTCTGGCAATAAGTAGGTTCCTATACTCTCTTTGTACCCAGGTGAATATGATCTTTCTTTTTTTGCCTTTTAGGTTAGCATATCTTTTATCTTCCTTGATATAATCATACATCCTGTTAAAATCACATGCTTCAAGCCTATATATCTTAAGTATTATCCTTCCTTTCTGACCGACAGCAGAGAAGATGTTTGCTTCTTTTCCTACAGAAACTGTTGCTTCAAGCCCCTCAAAATGTCCCTCTGATATCATCTTAAAGATAAGTCTGTTGGTAAAGTTATCAAATACATTATGCATAGTCTTGAACTTTTCTCTTGCTTTGTTTGGCATATCCCCTTAAAAGCACCGCCTCTATAAAAGGCTTGCCCTACAGGTTGTTTTCAATATAGTTATGCATATACTAGTAACTACTATGCAATAGGGACAAAAACGAAACATTTATATATTAGTTCTACTATCCAATAGTAACAAACAAAAAGTTTTCATGGTGATATTACTCAACTAAACACCTCTTTTCCCTGCAAATGCTGTGGGCTACACAGCATTTGCTTGGAAATTTAATTATCACCTCTTTTTCCTTGACAAGAGCCTTCGGGCTCTTGTTAAGGTTTTAACCTTAAAAACAAGGTTTTAAGGTTTATAATAACATTTAAATACTAGCTTCCATTATTAAAGATTGAAGCTATAAAGGCTTTAAACAGCCCGTCACAAGAGTTACTCAACGTGAGCTTACGATATCATCAAGCTATGAGCTTGAGGGTTAGTGATCGGGCAACAAACCTTTATTAAGCCTTATTATTAAAAAATAAACAAAAATAGGACAAGTTTAAGCTAATAATCATCAATTTTTCATTTTTGGGTAAGAAAGTGGTTGGAAAAAGCTTATTTTAAGCTAGCATGACTTGTTCTGTAATCGTATAAAAAATGAATACGTGGAGGAAAAAATGGGAAAAATTAGTCCAGTCTCATCTAAATATATTATACATGCTACTATCGATATCGAGGGTGTCGTTGATAGGCCAGATGTCATAGGTGCAATATTCGGACAAACAGAAGGATTGCTTGGTTCTGAACTTGAATTAAGAGAATTGCAAAGATCAGGAAGGATTGGCAGGATAGAAGTTAATGTTGATACAAAAACAGGCAAATCAAAAGGAACAATAATCATCCCTTCTTCTCTGGATAAGGCTGAAACTTCAATAGTGGGCGCAGCTTTGGAAATAATCGAAAGGATAGGTCCATGCAATGCAAAGATTGAAGTAAATAACATTGAAGATGTAAGGATAAGCAAACGAACACAGGTTGTAAGCAGAGCAAAAGAGCTTCTAAAGCTGATGATGGAAAACACTATGCCTGATTCCCAGGAATTGGCAGACGAAGTTGCCTATTCAGTAAGGGTTCTTGAGATCCAGGATTATGGCAATGAAAGGCTTCCTGCAGGCCCTGCAATCGATGAATCAGATGAAGTTCTGGTTGTTGAAGGCAGAGCAGATGTTTTGAACCTGCTAAAGCACGGTATAAAGAACGCTATAGCCATGAACGGAACAAATGTTCCTGAAACCATAATGGAATTGAGCAAGAAAAAAGTACTTACAGCATTTGTTGATGGAGATCGGGGCGGAAACCTCATCTTAAAGCAGCTATTGAATGTTGCAGACATTGACTACGTTACAAGAGCCCCAGATGGTAAAGAAGTAGAGGAGATAACCAAGAAAGAGATCCATAAAGCCATTAGAAGCAGGATTAGTGCTGAACAGGCAAAACTTGAGCTTGGAAAAGATGTTGAAAAGCTGGCAAACATCCAGACATCGATAAGAAGACAGGTTTCTGAACAGCAGCATCAACAGCCTAGACCTGTATCGCAGAGGCCAGGCCCATTTAAGCGGCCAGAACCAAGAGCGCCCGTTCAAGTAAGGCTCACTGATGACCAGAAAACCAAGTTTTCAGGAATGCTTGAGAATTTGGTAGGCACAAGAGGAGCACACGTATTGGATGAAAAGCTAAATATTCTTGGCAAAGTTCCTATCACAGAGCTTCAGACAACTCTGAAGAGCCTGAGTGGCGGTGTTTATGCTATTGTGTTTGACGGAATAATCGATAGGGACCTTGTTAAGACTGCTGAAGTCTCAAATGTAAGATTCTTGGTCGGTATGGACACAAAAGTTAAGCCGCAAGAAACAAAAGTAAATCTTTTGACTGTAAACGATCTATAGACAAAAGTTTATATTATTTTTTTTGTTAATTCTTCTTTACATTTTTGGTTGCTGTTCCAGTTGCAGAATTCTGTCTTGATAGATTCAGCAGATTGAATGCCTGAAAACTTGACTTGGTTGTTGATAAGGAACACTGGATAGCTTGTTATGGATAGCTCATTCCTTAGGTCCTCTTTAATATCTTCAGTCACTGATACCTGCTCAAACTTAATATCATCTCCGAATAGTCCAGTCACTTCCTTGACAGCAGATGCCATCTCGGTTTCATTTATAGAATAAAGTATAAGGCTGTTTTTCACTTGTTTTCTTTTGAAGAAGAAATTGGCTCCAGAAGCAGTGTTTGAGAGAACATATGACCCATTTGCTTTGACTAGCGCCCTGTTAAAATCACCAAAATTCTTTGCTTCAGCAAGCCCTGAATCAAATACATAAGCTGGCAGAGCCACAATACCCAATTCTTCTATCATCTGAGAAGCATCTTCAAATTCAACATACTCAACCTGTGCTCCATTAAACAATTGGAGCAGCGTATCTTCCATCCTTGAACTGTCACAGCTCTTGCAATCCTTATCATTGATTATTGTCAGTTTGGCTTCCACTATCTCTTCTGGTTCAACTAAAGGCTCTTTTGTCTGATCAGAAATGCCTGTTGTGTTCTCAAAACTTGGCCTTGGGATGATCATGTTTGGCAGCACAAAATAGGCGATTATCAAGATTAGCAGTATTATCAGGAGCTTGTTAGGCTTCTTTTTTGGCTCTTGCTTTTTCTTAACAGGCTCTTCCTTTTTATGATTATGGCCATTTCCGTTGATTATCTCATCAGTTTCTTTCTCTTTTTCGTCATCAATCTTATCAGGCTCTTCAGTATTATCTTCTATTGACTCTTCAGAGTATTGCTGTTCTTCAGCCTGCTCTACATCTTCTTCTTGTTCTGCCTGTCCTATGTCCTGTTTCTTTTCTGCAGCCTTATCTTCTTGAGCTTGTTCAATATCCTGCTCTTTTTCAGCTGTGTCCTTTTCTATCTTTGATGTATCTTCAGTAATGTCCTTCTTTTCAACTGAAGTATTCTTTATTTCATTCAAGGCATTATCTATCCTTTCTCTGCCTTTATCATACTCGTCCTTTGTTATGACCTCAGCCTCGAAACTTTCATTCAGAAATCTAAGTTCCTGCTCAAGCCTTTCTTTCTCATTAGTCATTTATATCAGATCAATAACTGCTTTGTAACTGGCCTTTTCCTTGGTCAATTCTTGGACATTTCCAATTTTAACATATTTGCATCCAAACACAAGTGCAGGAACACTGCTGTCCTTGCTGTACTTCTTAAAAATCTCAAGATCTTCTTTTGTGATACCTTC
Source organism: Nanobdellota archaeon (assembly GCA_018813725.1). Classification (GTDB taxonomy): domain Archaea; phylum Nanobdellota; class Nanobdellia; order Woesearchaeales; family JAHJBD01; genus JAHJBD01. The sequence continues at coordinate 13,345 of JAHJBD010000157.1, forward strand.
TTCCATAGCTTCTGTTATAGTATTATCTCCAGTATCAAGCTGCCAGTGAGCAATATCCAATTCAGGATATTCCTTTGCGAGTGAGTCAAATGTTGCGCTTATCTTGTTGCACACACTGCACCTTGTTGTTGAATACATCCTGATTATCGGTGATCCATCATTTGCGCATAGTCCATCTCCAGTTTCCTGGAATTTGCCTATGTCAGCTGCTGGCATTGGTTCTATATCAGCAGGTTTTTCTTCTGTTACATCTGTTTCAGCAGCCTCTGCTCCAATAACTATTGTTGCCTTTGCTTTTAGCTGGTTGATGTATGTGTTGATCGCTGAGGATGCGATATCATCTCTAAGCATGGTCTCAATATCACCTTTAACATCTTCATAATCTCCATCAATCTGATCAGCATTGTTGTCATAGAATGACTTTACCCGTGATTCTGGGATCTCGATCTGAGAATAGACTTTATCCTCAAGCAGCTTATCGATGATGACCTTATCTTTAAGTTGATTGATAACATCCGCTGATGTCATCCCGTTTTCTTCAAGATATGTACTAAAATCTTCTTCATCGTCAAATTCATTTTTAAGCTGAGCCATCTCATCGTCTACTTCTTCCTCAGAAGCAACAATCCCAAGTGAACTTGCTTCTTGTAAGAGAAGCTTTGTATTTATCAGTTGCTCAAGATAAAATTCTTTTGTGACAAGCACCTTGTATTGCTCAGGCAGCTTTTCATAGCCAGAATCTAGTTCATCTTGGCTGATAGCTTCTCCGTTGACAACAGCAGCTGCCCCTTTTTTCGGAGCTGGATTGTTGTTCATCACCATATATACTGCTGCGATAATCAATATGATCACGATAGCAGAAATCAGATAATTGCTTGAATCTTTTTTAGACTTTTTTCTTCTAGCCATATAATATCACCTTGCGTATACCACCACCTCTTTATTTACATTGATAAAATGCATCTAAATAAACCTTTTGGTTTTTATTCACTACTAAATGGTTTCTAAGAAGATTTATATTGATTTTTCCTATTAGGGTAAAATATGCCTTTTGACATAGTTGTTGGACGTTCAGAGAGGGACAAAAAAAAGTTTGGCGTAGCTGGAACCATATTCTTGGGCAAACAGTATGTCAAGATGGGCCAGACAACATCCTTATCTAATAATGTCTATTTTGATGTGGCAGGCAGCCACGTCCTGTTCATCTGCGGAAAGAGAGGATCTGGCAAATCTTATACAATGGGCGTGATTGCAGAGGGCATTTGCGACCTTCCGCCTGAAGTCAAGAACAACATCTCAGTCATAATGCTTGATACTATGGGAATCTACTGGACCATGAAATATCCCAATAAGAAAGAAGAGGACATCCTCAAGGAATGGGGTCTTGAGCCAAAGTCTTTGGATATCAATATATACACTCCTGCCGGATACTTTGATGAATACAAGAAAAAAGGAATACCCACTGATCATCCATTCTCGATGAAGCCTTCAGAGCTTGATCCAACTGACTGGTGCCTCACTTTTGATATCTCTATACATGAGCCTATCGGGATCCTGATAGAAAGGATAGTAAATCAGCTGCGTGAAGACATGGGTGAGTTCAGCATGGATGACATAATAGCTACAATAAGGAAAGATGACCGTTCTGAAAGATCTGCCAAAGACGCTGCTGAGAACCTTTTTGCTGCTGCTGATGGCTGGGGACTCTTCAGGAAAGAAGGTACACCATTAAACGACCTTGTTAAAGGCGGCCAGGTCACAGTATTGGACGTAAGCTGCTATGCAACAATTCCAGGAGCTGCTGGCCTTAGGGCCCTTGTTATCGGCCTTGTAGCTGAAAAGCTTTTCATCCAGAGGATGATAGCAAGAAAAGATGAAGAATATCATGATGTTATGAGGTCCACCTCAATATTGGATGAAGCAGAAGAAGAAAAGAAAGCGATGAAGAAACAAGAACCTTTGGTATGGCTTGTAATTGACGAAGCGCACGAATTCCTTCCAAACCAAGGTAAGACCCCTGCCTCACAGCCGCTTATTACCATATTAAGGGAAGGAAGGCAGCCAGGCATTTCACTTATCCTTGCTACACAGCAGCCAGGAAAGATCCATACAGATGTCATGACACAGTCAGACACAGTTCTGTCCCACAGGCTTACTGCTAACCTTGATGTAAAAGCGCTCGGCATGCTCATGCAAAGCTATATGCGTGAAGGTCTTGACAAGCATCTTAACAATCTTCCAAGCTCAAAAGGATCAGCGATTATTTTTGATGACACCAATGAAAGGATGTATTCGATAAAGATCAGGCCAAGATTCACATGGCA
>JAHJBD010000158.1 GCA_018813725.1 Nanobdellota archaeon
CATGATATTTCTCAACATCCTTTACTGTATTGATGGTTATTGAATGGTCTCCTCCAAGAAAGATAGGGAATTGATCAGCTTTGAATTTGTCGGTTGTTATGATGCCTTTTGTGAAGGGCTCTTGATCAAACTGCTCGTCATAGTACTCTAGCTGGGCTGAAGCATTGATGATCTCCTCAGGACCCTTGCATGCACCTTTGCCATAAGAGACATTACCTTCAACTGGTCTTGGGACAATAGCAAAATAGGATCTGCTGTCAGAGTATTCTTCTGGTAGGTCCATGAATATCATTCGACAACCTCTGTAGGCAGTTTTTCAAGGTCACAGAAGTCTGAAGCAAAGTTGTATGCGCCGGCATTGAGGAAGACCAGCATATCGCCAACCTTTGGATCATCAAGATAAACTTTGTAACGGAAAAGGTCCATGGAGCACGGTGTGCAGCCTTTTACAGCGTAGGGAGTGCCTTCTTGTCTTTCACCCTCGATCAGAAGCTTGACAGGTACGATTATCGCATCCATATCTGTATTGTAGACTGATGCGTTTACTGTGACGTTATGTTGGTTTACGCTCACGATTGATGTGACTAGCCTTAAAGCAGGAGCTGCGATAAATCTTCCAGGCTCGATAATCATCTGAATACACTTTTCTTTCAGAAATTCCTTGAATTCAGAGAGTTTATTGAATATGGATCCGATAACCTTGACATTTGTATTAGCATACTCTGCAGGGATCCCACCACCGATGTTTACGACATCTAATAAGTTAAGATCATCAATTATGTTAGAGATCTCATACTTAAGGTTCCATTCAGCCATGTTCTGGGTCTTTCTGTGGAAATGGATCCCCAGATTAGTAATGTTTGGATTTTTCCTTAATTCCTTCAATCTTCTGTTGACGGTCTCTGAATCCATGCCAAAAACAAAGTATTTCTCTGTACGTATCGTATTTTCTTTCAGCTTTATCCTAAGCAGCAAGTTGATCTTGGCATGATTTTTTTCAAGGTATCCAAGCAAGATATCTAGATCAGCTTCATTATCAACCACAAACCATTTTATTTCCTGTGCCAAAAGTGAAGATATCAGCTTATTATCCCAGGCCTGGGCAAGAAAGATTACCCTTGACTTATCAGTTATATGCTTAAGCTCATTAACAAGATGTACGCTGAACATGCTATCAGTCTCAGATTCAAGCAGTTTTGTCACATCTTGGTTTGTTTTTGAGCTATAAGATACTGTGTCGCAATAGTGCTTAACTTTGTTGTACTGCTCAAGCACTTTGCCCCTTGATAGGATAAATTTGGGGATCATAGCAGGCCTTCCTCGCTTAGCTCTTCTAAAGCTGCTATCATAGCGATGGGAAATGTAATCGAGACGTCGCCTATGACAGTCGCAATGTCGCTTTCATGCTGCACCTTACCCCATGATTTGGCTTCCTCGGTTGTTGCTCCAGACATGCTGCCAGAGGTCTTGTGAGCAGTTGTCATGTAGACAGCGTAGTTAGCGCCGCCGTTAAGCAATGTTGAAAGGATAGCATGATGTTTAGAGATCGATCCGCCAAGAGCGATAACACCCTTTTTCTCATCCTGACTGGTAGAAAGGAGTATATTTCCAAAATCTTTAACTACATCAACAATGAAATCAGGATGTTTTTGCTGGAAAAGGTAAAGGTGGAAGCCAAATGCACCGTCAGTTATTGCTGGACAGAATATTGGAACATCATTTCTTGATGCCTGATAAAGGATTGAATTCTCGTCAGAAAGGGTAAGACCTATCTCCTTTAGCATATCTGAGACTGCCCATCTTTTCTGCTTACTATAGAGGTTGTTAAGGATCTCGAGCACCATATCTTCAAAACGCATATAACTCTCGTTTTTGATAAGTATGTTTCCTACACGGTTGATCCCTTTCTCATGAAGCTCAACATCATCGCTGTCGAATCTTCCCACCTGGAAACGCTCTCCAGAAGCTTTCATGACATCTTCTTCAATCCCGCCAACAGTTGTCACGATTATGTCAGCCATCTTCAGCCTGATAAGCTGAGCAAAGAATCCTCTCAGTCCAGAGGTCACCATGTTAGAAGTAAATGTCAAGAACACTTTTGCGCTGTCTTTTTTCATCTTGACTATCACATCAGACGCTTTTTTCAGCTCAATGCTCTGATATCCAAGATTCTGATAATTAGCTACAAGGTCTTTGACCTTCATACCTTTTGTCCATTTAAGATCATTAATGTATTCCATAGTAAAATGATGGGTGTAATAAATAATAGAATTATCGTCCTGACATACTTACTGTATCGCGTTTGCCGATCATGCTAGTGCAAAATATATATTAGCTTATAAATATATCGTAAAAATTGAGAAGAATGATTGTTTTGAAAGAAATAAGAAAAAAAGAAATAAATTTATTTCTTTTTCTTTTTAGCA
>JAHJBD010000159.1 GCA_018813725.1 Nanobdellota archaeon
CCTGAGAGATATCTGGAAAGAGATGCTTTCCCAGAAAAATCCTGGCTTAAAAGGCAAAGCGATCAGTACGCCAGTTGTCACAAACGCACTTACTCATGGTCTTAGCATGATTGGGTATATGTTCACAGACAAAAAAGAGAAGGTTATCCTTCCAGACCAGTACTGGGGCAATTATAAACTGATATTTATCAACGCTTACGGAGCAGAGCTCGAAGCTTTTGAAACTTTTGTTGGGAGCAGCTTTAATGTTGCCGGCTTAAAGGCAAAGTTAGGCGGAAGTCCAGGGAAAAAGGTTGTACTGCTAAATTTCCCAAATAACCCGACAGGATATACCCCAACTGAAAAAGAAGTAAGCGAGATAGTCACAACAATCAAACAAGCAGCCGAAGCAGGAAATAAGATTCTTGTAATAATTGACGACGCTTATTTTGGCCTTGTATATAAAGAAGGAATATACAAAGAATCAATATTCTCTGAACTGGCAGACCTGCATGAGAACGTGCTTGCAGTCAAGCTTGATGGAGCAACCAAAGAAGATTATGTTTGGGGATTAAGAGTAGGATTTGTAACCTTCGGGATAAAAGGCGGGACAACATCCCTTTACTCAGCGCTAGAAAGCAAGCTTTCAGGAGCAGTCAGGGGAAACATCTCGAATGATAGCAACCTTGGCCAGTCATTGGTCTTCCACGCATTCTCAGACCCTAACTACTGGAACGAAAAAAAGGAGAAATTTAACATCCTGAAGAAAAGGTTTGATAAGGTTGAGCATGTTTTGAAAACCCATCCAGAATACAAAGAAGCATTCACAGCGCTACCTTACAATTCAGGCTATTTCATGTGCATCAAGCTAAAGAACAAAGATGCAGAAGCAGTAAGGCAGGTGCTGTTGAAAAGCTATGACACTGGCGTAATCGCACTTGGAAACATCTTGAGGCTCGCATTCTCAGCAACACCATTTGGCCAGATCGAGGAGATGTTTGACAATATCTTCAAAGCCTGCAAAGAAGCATGATAACAATAAAATCATCTAACATAGAACTGCAAGCAGACCTTCTAGATGGCCCAACAGCAAAAGCAATAAAACAGATTCTACCAATCAAAGCCAAAGCGCAAGTCTGGGGAGATGAGATTTATTTTAAAATCCCAACCCACATAGAACTAGACAATACAGCCAAAGAAATAGTAAATAAAGGAGATTTAGGGTTCTGGCCACAAGGCGACTGTTTCTGCATATTCTTCGGCCCAACACCGATGTCCAAGGGAAACGAAATACGCCCAGCATCCGCAGTTAACATCTTTGGCAAAGTAAAAGGGGACCTGGCCAGATTAAAACATATCAAAGATGGAGATACTATCTCAATCGTATAATCTTTGGATATTGTTAGAATCCTAACATAAACTATATAAATCAACCATTTCTCTTTTTATTTAAACTATAGGGGGGATACTAAATGAACATAGATAAAAGCATACTTAATGAAATAAGTTTGAAAAAACTACAGCAGCTGAATAATCCTAAGGTTATGGAGATTGTAGAAAAATACATCAATCTCTGCAAACCCGCAAAGGTTACTGTATTGACAGATTCTAGAGAAGATATCTCTTATGTAAGGCAATTAGCAGTAAAGAATGGGGAAGAAAAAAAGCTTTCGATGGAAGGCCACACTATCCATTTTGATGGCATGAATGACCAGGGAAGAGACCTTATCAACACAAGGGTCATGGTCAAGAAGGGTGTCAAGCTTTGCGAAGCTATAGAGACGATCGAGAGGGAAGAAGGCCTTAAAGAGGTCTTGCAGATCCTTGATGGGATAATGCTAGGTAAAGAGATGCTTATTACATTCTACTGCCTTGGCCCAAACAATTCAAAATTCTCGATTCCAGCGCTGCAGCTGACTGATTCAGCATATGTCGCTCATAGTGAGACAATACTCTACAGGCAGGGGTATCAGGAATTCAAGAAACTGGATGGTTCACCAAATTTCTTCCATTTTATCCACTCAGCTGGAAAACTTGATGCAAGAGGCAACTCGATAAACGTTAAGGATAGGAGAGTATATATGGACCTTGAGGCTGAGAGAGTATTTACAGTTAACAACCAGTATGCAGGTAACAGCGTGGGACTAAAGAAGCTTGCATTAAGGCTGGCGATATCAAAAGCAAACAAGGAAGATTGGCTGTGCGAGCACATGTTTGTCATGGGCGCAAGGCCAGAAGGTAAGGATAGGATAACCTACTTTACTGGCGCATTTCCAACAGCTTGCGGAAAGACCTCAACAGCGATGATACCTGGCCAGACTATCATAGGTGACGACATCGCATATATCAGGCCAGATGAAACCGGCATTGCAAGGGCAGTCAATGTAGAACAAGGTATCTTTGGCATAATAGCAGATATAAACCCAAAGGACGACCCGCTGATATACAAGGCGCTTACAACTCCAAGGGAGCTTATCTTCTCAAACATCTTGATCAAAGAAGGGATCCCATATTGGGACGGCATGGGGCAAGAGCTTCCAAAAGATGGCGAGAACTTCTCAGGCCCTTGGAAGGAAGGCAATAAGGACCAGAAAGGAAACGCAATACCTCCAGCCCATAAAAACTCAAGGTATACGATAAGGATAAGCGAACTTGCTAATGCAGACGAGAACTGCAATAATCCAGATGGCATTCCAGTAAGCGGGTTTATCTATGGCGGAAGGGACAGCGATACATCAGTCCCTGTTTTGCAGACATTAAGCTGGGCACACGGTGTTTTCGTGGGTGCTGCCTTAGAATCAGAGACCACAATAGGCACAACTGACGCAGCAGGCGTAAAAAAGCATAACCCTATGTCCAACATAGAATTTTTGACAGTGCCTCTTGGCACATACATAAAGAACCATCTTAAGTTTGGAGAGGATCTTGACAAGCCACCGTTAGTCTTTGCGACCAACTACTTCCTCAAGCACGATGGAAAATTCTTAAACGACAAGACAGATAAGAAAGTGTGGGTACTATGGATGGAAGGGCGAGTCCATGATGAATACGGCGCAGTTGAGACCCCAGTTGGATACATCCCAAAATATGATGATCTAAAACAATTGTTCAAAGAGATATTTGACAAGGATTACACTGAAAAGGATTATGAGCTGCAATTTGCATTAAAAGCAGACAACATCCTTGCAAAACTTGACAGGATTGAAGCTATCTTTAAAGTAGAGGAGAAAATCCCAGAGATGTTCTATATCCACTTGAACGAGCAAAGGGAACGGTTGAAAGCTGCCTTGAAAGAACATGGGA
>JAHJBD010000160.1 GCA_018813725.1 Nanobdellota archaeon
AATGATACATACAACAAGACATATCCAGGTGCACCTGAGCTATTAGACAAGCAAGATAATGACTGTGACGGAATAATTGATGAAGGGTTCTTTGACTCTGATGGAGACAACGTAGGGTGCAATTATACAGCTGATCCATTATGCGGAGTTGACAGGTGGGATGCTGATGACGACAATGACGGTTTCAATGATACTGTCGATTTCCTTATCGGAAATTCAACATTCATCAATACTACTGCCAATGTGCAGATAATCGTGAATGGAACACCTGATCCAGGACTTGTTCCAGGGACTGTAGGCAATGTTGTGATCAAGAATGTAAATACCAACTCAACTATAGTCGAGTTCCCATACAATTTTGTCAATGAATCAAGCAGGCTTAACCTTGCAAACATGACAATAATAACTGGGCCTAACACTATCGCTATAAAAGGTGTAGATGTAAACCAGTTTGGGTATACAAAAACACTTTATATAAACAGGACTCTTGGAACCGATACTGTATGTGTATTCGATGTTAGGGAAGTTATCCTAACAGTGACAGATGACTGTACTAATGGAGTCAAGATAACATGTGATGGTACAAATTCTGGATACACGTGCACAAAGGTAGAAGCTAGTGCTAGATACAAGGTTGATGGTTTTAAATATTCAAGTTTAGCTGAATACAGCTACACTGCACCAGCTGGTGGAGGAGGCGGTGGTGGAGGAGGCGGAGGAGGAACTACCACTGCTACAACAACTTCAATACCAATTGTTACAACTGGGGATGAAGCAATCGTAGAGACTGAACCAACACCTGAACCTGTAGTCGAAGAGCCAGCAGCTGAACAGAATGCAGGTGAACCAGAGCCAGTAGCTGAGCCTGAACCAGTTGTAGAAGAGCCAGCAGCACCTACAGGGTTTGCAGCGATCACAGGTGCAGTAGTTGGTGTTTTGAGCGGTAAAGAAGGCTTAGGAAGCTTGATAGTGCTTATCGTGATAGTAGGCGGCTTGTTTGTATTCTCCAAGTATTATGGAGGCATGCCAGGAACATCACCTCTTAAGAGAGCAGCTGTGTTCCATAAGCGTGGGCAAGTGCATCATAGCAAGGGTAATTCAAATAAGGCTGAAAAGCTTTATGATAAAGCCCAGAAGCTTAGAGAGATAGGCGAGAAGAAACTATAAAGCCTTTTTCTTATTTTTTATTTTCATTTTTCTTAATATCTTAACTTGTGTAACCTGTTGCATTATAAAGTAGTGAAAATGATATTCTACTCTAGAGAAGCAAAAAGCTTAAATAGATGTTAGATTAATTTTGTGTCAGGTGTTTATATTGGAATGGTATGAAAAATTTGATTTTTTTGAGAATCCTTTTGAGACTAATCTGTTTAATACTGATTTTAGTGTTATTGGATTAAAAGAAGAGAAAAAAGAGGCCTTATACAGGGTCAGATCAGGGACAATGCTGCTTATCGAAGGTCCTGAAGGTTCTGGAAAGACTGCAATCTTGAAGCATATTATCGATAATTTTAAGGGCCGTGGAAGACTCATATATGTCAACGGAAACAGGCTTAACAAGGGATTAGATGTTGAAAAACTGATCATGAAAAGTTCTGGTATGAGGGGTAAGGTCTTTAAGAAAAAACCCAAAGCAATGATATTCCTGCTAGATAATCTTGAAAGCCTTTCTAAGAAAAACGCAAGGAAGATCAAGTATTATTTTGACCAGGATTATCTGCGTTCAGTAGTGTTTACAACCAAGGATTACAGTTCTTTGGATATTGATGACAGCATAAGGGATAGGATAGATAAGAGACTAATCAAGCTTTCCCTACCAAAGAAAAAGGAGCTGATTGAACTTATCAGCATGAGGCTTGAAGGCAAGGAGCTGTTCAGCAAAGAAGTCTTGCAAGAGATTGCTGCCAATTCAGATTCACCAAAAGAAGCTCTGCAAAATGCTGAAAAGATCGCCAAGAACATAGCCAGCAAGAAAGATATGGATATCAAGAAAGTAAAAGAACTGCTGGAAAAAGAGGCAAAACGTGAAGATGAGACTGATGATGACGTGTTCAAATGCATGGAATGCGGAAAAAAGATGCAGCAGGTCGGCAAGTACTGGGTGTGCCCTGACTGCCAGGATTATTGCGACTCATGCGGTGCAGGATTAGATGATGAAGATGAAGAATGCCCTGAATGCGGGGCAAAGGTAGAGGAATAAAGATGAAAAAAGAACTGTTATGGTATCAAAAGATAGGTTTTCATAATAATCCGTTCAGCATAAAGCCTAGCGCTTTTCATAACTCATTGTATGGTGTTGAGGAAAAGATCAAGGATATACTTAAGCTAGTAGATTCAGGTGAGTCGGTTTTCATCTCTGGTGAATATGGGTCTGGCAAGACAAGCGCCTTAAAAAAGATAATTGATGAGCATAAGGGAAAAAAGCATCTG
>JAHJBD010000161.1 GCA_018813725.1 Nanobdellota archaeon
ATAAGCCATGTAGAATCACCTCATCTTTGCTAATTTTATAGACGAGAAAGTATATAAATGTTTCTATCTCTCGACGAGAGAAAAAAATAGAGAATCAGTAATTGTCGGACAGCCTCTAAAGGTTGGGGTACAACAAAGACGAAGTCTTTGTGTACAAGAAATCCTTTGGATTTCTTTGTATTAAACCCCAGAAAAATTCTTGGTGAATTTTTCAATAAGCCTTACTTCTTGCTCTTTAGCTTCTTTTCCTCATCTAGTACAGTAAGCGTTGTCTTGATCACTGCATCAGGTGAAAGCGATATCGAGATTATCCCCTGCTGCACCAAGAACCGCGCAAATTCTGGATAGGTAGACGGCGCATCACCGCATAGGCCGATCTTTCTTTTATTAGCCTTAGCCTTCTGTATTACAGTAGCAACCAAGGTCTTCACAGCATCGTTCCTTTCATCATAGACGTGCGAAACCAATTCGGAATCACGATCAAGTCCAAGTGTAAGCTGTGTCAGGTCATTTGTCCCTATGCTAAAACCGTCAAAGATCTTTGAGAACTCATCTGCCAGGATAACATTAGAAGGTATCTCGCACATAACATAAACTTGAAGTCCGTTAACACCCCTCTTGAGGCCGTTCTTCTCCATCTCTGCCAGAACTTTCTTTCCTTCTTCAACAGTCCTGCAAAAAGGTATCATCAATTTTACATTCTTAAGCCCCATGCTTTCCCTGACCATCTTCATTGCTTTGCATTCAAGTGCAAATGCATCCTTGTAAGCAGTGTAATATCTTGATGCACCTCTCCAGCCTATCATCGGATTGTGCTCAATAGGCTCATAAAGATGGCCGCCGATAAGGTTAGCATACTCATTAGACTTAAAGTCACTCATCCTTACTATCACATCCTTTGGATAGAATGCAGCGCCGATCATAGCAACTCCCTGTGCAAGCTTCTCAACAAAAAACTCAGTCTTGTTCTTATATCCATAAGTAAGCGCATCTATCTTTGCTTTAACCTTTTCATCCTTCAGTTCATTATAATGTATCAGCGCTTTTGGATGTATCTTGATATATTCATTGATGATAAATTCCTCTCGCGCAAGACCTACACCATCATTAGGGATAAAGCTCATCTCAAACGCAGCTTCAGGATTGCCCACATTCATCATGACCATGGTCTTTGGCCTTGGAATGTTCTTAAGGTTGGTCTTTTCCACTTTAAAATCAATAAACCCTTCATAGACAAATCCAGTCTCACCCTCAGCGCAGCTGACAGTGACTTTTTGTCCAGTCTTAAGCTTCTCGCTGCCTTCAAGTGTTCCGACGATACATGGTATCCCAAGCTCACGAGAGATGATCGCTGCATGGCAGGTCCTTCCACCTTTATTTGTGACGATAGCAGAAGCTATCTTCATGATAGGCTCCCAGTCTGGATCTGTACCTTCAGTCACCAAAACTTCGCCAGATTTAAACTCATTTATCTGTGCAACATCTTTTATAACATGCACTCTGCCCTGGCCGATCTTTGACCCAACAGATCTTCCTTCGATAAGCACTTTTCCTTTGCCTTTGAGAACATACTTTTCAAGCACATCCATGTTCTTCTGGCTTTGCACAGTCTCAGGCCTTGCTTGGACAATGAACAATTTGCCAGTTTTTCCGTCTTTTGCCCATTCCATATCCATCGGCTTAAAGTGGCCAGCTTTTTTGCTGTAATGTTCCTCGATGATTGCAGCCCATTTGGCAAGCTCTAAAACCTCTTTATCAGTAAGCACAAAACTTCTCCTTTCAGCTTCAGCAACAGGAACATTCTTTGTGCTGGTCTTTGCTCCTTCGCTGCTGTATACCATCTTGATCTGCTTGGCACCGACAACCTTGCTCAATATCGGCTGATATCCTTGCTTTAGCGTAGTCTTGAAGACATAATACTCATCTGGGTTTACAGCCCCCTGAACCACATTTTCTCCAAGCCCATAAGCTGCATTGATAAGCACAGCATCCTTAAACCCACTCTCAGTATCTATCGAGAACATGACTCCAGACCCTGCAAGGTCGCTTCTCACCATCTTCTGTACTCCGATAGAAAGCGCAATCTTAAAATGATCAAAACCCTTATCCACCCTATAGGATATTGCCCTATTTGTAAACAAAGATGCAAAACACTTAGAGCATGCGTCAAGAAGTGCAGTCTCTCCTTCAATATTAAGATATGTCTCTTGCTGTCCTGCAAATGAAGCATCTGGAAGGTCCTCAGCAGTAGCAGAGCTTCTTACAGCAACATCAGTGTTCTTGCCATACTGCTTGGCCATCATGCGATATGCAGCAACAATCTCTTCTTTAAGGTCTTTAGGAAACTCAGCATTAAGTATAGCTTCCCTCACCTTAAACCCGCGCTCCTGAAGGTTCCTGATATCCTTTGTGTTCAGGTCAGCTAGTATCTTCCTTATCTTATCCTTAACACCTGTAGCTTCTAATAGATACCTATAGGCATGAGCAGTGACTGCAAAACCATTTGGGATCCTGACACCCTTTTGAGTAAGGTTCCGATACATCTCACCTAGCGACGCGTTCTTTCCACCTACATAAGGAACATCCTCTATACCTAACTCATTGAACCATAGAATAAACTTATCTTCCTTTGACATGAAACACACCTCTTTTTAATGTTAAAAATGGAGTAATTGGTATTTAAAGGTTTTGATATTGAACTCTCTCAGGCAGCCAAATGGAAATCTTTAAATATCAGGCGATAATTCATATCATTATGATAAACGCAATCTGTTGCTGTTAGAATTCTACATTGTTTTAGTTTTCACCGGGGGCGTGGCCAAGCGGCTAAGGCGAGCGATCCTTGAGGGTCATACTCAAGAACTCGATGCTGCAACCCGCTTATTCCTGGGTTCAAGTCCCAGCGCCCCCTCTTTTTTGTTTATTGCTGTAAAAATACACGAGGTTAGAAAATGGATCAAAACATACTACAGACAATAGGAAACACTCCACTTGTAAAGATCAATAATCTTAATCCACACCAGAATATTGCCATCTATGCAAAACTTGAAGGCACAAACCCAACAGGCAGCATCAAAGACAGAATTGCCCTAAAAATGATCGAACAGGCAGAAGTAGAAAACATATTGACAAAAGATAAGACAATAATCGAACCAACTTCAGGAAACACAGGCATAGCTCTAGCTATGATAGGAGCTGTTAAGGGATATAAGGTTGAGATTGTGATGAGCAAGGCAGTATCAGTAGAACGGCAAAAGATGATCAGGGCTTTCGGTGCAAAAGTGACATTGACTGAAGCAAATCTCGGGACTGACGGAGCGATCACAAAAGCAAGGCAGCTTGTCAAAGACAACCCAGACAAATATTTCATGCCTGACCAATTCTCCAACAAGTACAACAAGATCGCCCACTATAAGACAACTGCTGAAGAGATCTGGCGCCAGACAAATGGAACTGTAACCCACTTTGTTTCTGCTCTAGGAACCTCTGGCACGATTATGGGAGTAGGAAAAGGATTAAAAGAGAATAATCCAAACATTAAGATAATTGAGGCACACCCTGTTAAAGGCCATTACATACAGGGTCTAAAAAATATGGAAGAAGCCATTGTACCCTCTATATATGACCCAAGCCAGATTGATGGATCGATAATGGTCGACAGTGAAAAAGCTTTTGACATGGCAAGGCAGATTGTTAAAAAAGAAGGTATTTTTGTTGGTATGAGCAGCGGCGCTGCACTGTATGCAGCAGTAGAGGTAGCAAAAACTCTCAGCTCAGGTGTTATTGTGACAATATTCCCTGACAGGGGAGAGAAATATTTAAGCACAGATCTTTTTAAGCTTGATTAGAAAAGAATAAAAACAACAAGAGAATAACAGATAAAATGGCACTAAAACTATACAATACTCTGACCAGAAAGAAAGACTCATTTAAATCTCTAAAACCAAAGCAAGTCAACATGTATTCATGCGGCCCAACAGTGTATAACTATCCGCACATCGGAAACTACAGGGCTTATGTAGGTTCAGACCTTCTTCGAAGATACTTAGAGTTTTCTGGATACAAAGTAACACAAGTCATGAACCTGACAGACGTGGATGACAAAACAATAAGAGATTCAAAAAAGCAGGGAAAGAAACTTGACGATTTCACAAAGGTTTTCAAAGATGCATTTTTCCAGGACCTTAAGACCTTGAACATAGAGCCAGCAGAGCATTATCCAGAAGCTACTAAGACCATAAAAGAGATGGTAGCGCTGATAAAAACCCTTCTAGACAAAGGTTTTGCATACAAAGCAGATGATGGCATATATTTTGACATAAAAAAGTTCAAGACCTATGGCGAACTTGCAAACATCAAGCTTGAAGACCTAAAAGCAGGAGCATCTGGTCGTGTAAACAAGGATGAATATGAAAAAGAGAATGCCCATGACTTTGTATTATGGAAATTTTGGACAGAAGATGATGGTGATGTATCCTGGGACACAGAGATCGGCAAAGGAAGGCCAGGATGGCACATCGAATGCTCAGCAATGTCTATGAAATATCTTGGTAAGACCTTTGACATCCACACAGGAGGTATCGACCTTGTTTTCCCTCACCACCAAAATGAGATTGCCCAATCTGAAGCAGCAAATGGCTGCAAATTTGTAAATTACTGGATACATAACGAATGGTTAAGGGTAGAAGGAAAGAAGATGTCAAAATCATTAGGCAACTTCTACACATTAAGAGACCTTCTTGACAAAGGATATGATGGAACAACAATCCGATACTTGCTCTTATCAACACATTACAGAGCACAATTAAACTTCACCTTTGACGGCCTTGAAGCTGCAAAAAAAGCAGTTGAGAAATTGAACAACTTCATAATAACCATGAACAACATCAAAGGTGATAATAACAACAAAGATGTTGAAGTATCTATAAAGAAAGCAGAAGAAGGGTTCAAGAAAAGTCTTGATGATGACCTGAATATTTCTGAAGGATTAGCAGTCATTTTCCAATTCATCTCAGATATTAACAAGCTTGACATAAGCAAGCAAGATGCAAAAAAAGTCATAGCATTCATGCAATCTATTGACAAAGTTCTTGGAGTTATAAGCTTTGAAAAGCAAGAAGTTCCAGAAGAAATCAAGACACTAGTCGAAAAAAGGCAGTCTGCAAGAAAAGCAAAAGACTGGGCAGCTGCAGACAAAGCAAGAGATGAACTCAAAAAAAAAGGCTATTCTGTCGACGATACACCTGACGGCCCAGTGGTCAGAAAGCTTTAGAAGACTATCTCATGCTCAAAATCAGCTTCTGACTTTTCATCAAGCTTTTGATATTCTACACTCAGCGCCCTTGCTGCAGAGATGATATCTCCTCTGGCAAGCTCAAACTCAGCAAGTTCAATCTTTCCTCTGATAACAAGCGCTTTTAGTTCAGTCTTCAAGCTTAGATTCTTTTCAGATTTTGCTCTTCTTGATGTAGATACAGCATAGACAATAAGGTCACCAATCTTCTCAGTTTCTTGATCTATCTTAACCTCTTTAGGCCAAGAAGCTATATGCACGCTTTCAGCTTTCTCCTTTTCCTTAAAGAACAGTTGGTAAAGCTCTTCTGTGATATAAGGCATGATCGGCGCCATAAGTTTTATGATAGACAAAAGTGAATGATAAAGCCCGTACTGTCCAGAGATCCTTGCATCCTTTCCGCGTAAATCAGGATTATACAGCCTGTCTTTCACGATCTCAAGATAATTGTCGCAGAAATCATGCCAAAAGAAATTTTCTACATCCTGCTTTGTCTTGGAATATTCATAGGAATTGAAAGCCTCAGTTGAAGTCTTTATGATCTTGTTTAGCTTGCTGATTATCCATCCGTCGATTGGTTCAAGATGTTTTGGTTTCTTAAGGTCATAATCCTCTAGGTGCATAAAGGCAAATTTTGAAGCGTTCCATATCTTAGTGATAAATTTCTCGCCAGTCACAAGATCCTTTTCCTGGAATGGGAGATCATCTCCAAGCTTTGATCCTGCTGCCCAGAACCTAAGTGAGTCTGCTGAATATTTATCTATCATCACTTGCGGTTCAACTACATTACCTTTAGACTTTGACATCTTTTTTCCATGAGGGTCCTGTGCATGCCCAGCTATCATAACATCAGCCCATGGATTTATGCCATTATGCAGCCTTGATTTTACAACAGTGTTGAAAAGCCAGAACGTGATTATATCGTGTGCCTGAGGCCTAAGTGACATAGGATATATCTTTTTTTGGATAGCCTTATCAGGTATAAGCTCAGCTGCGATCTGCGGTGTAAGTGAAGATGTTGCCCAAGTATCCATAACATCTTTTTCAGGCACAAACTCAGTGCATCCGCACTTAGGACACTTGGCTAGAGGCGCCTTATCTTTGATAGGATCAACTGGCAGCTTTTTCTTGTCAGCAAGGATGACCTCGTCACACTCTTTGCAGTACCATACAGGAAAAGGAACTCCAAAAAATCTCTGCCTCGAGATCATCCAGTCCCATGCAAGACCCTTTACCCAGTGATCATACCTTGATTTCATATGTTTAGGATACCAATTCAGTTCAGCGCCCCATTTTAGCATATCCTCTTTCTTGTCAAGATAGCTTATGAACCACTGTTTTGCTTTCATAAACTCGATCTCAGTACCGCATCTCTCGTGCACATTTACAGCGTGCTTGATAGGCTCTTGGCTAAGGAGCAATCTTTGATCTTTCATATCCTCGATGATCATCTTTCTTGCAGTTTGGATCGACATACCCTCATACTTGCCTGCAAGCTTTGTCATCTTACCATCTGTTGATATAGCTAATTTGATAGGAAGATCATGCGCTTTTTGCCATTCCATGTCAGTCTGATCGCCAAATGTACAGCACATGACAATACCTGTACCTTTCTCAGGATCAGCTCTAGGATCAGGCATAATAGGAACCTCAAAATCAAACAAAGGAACTTTAGCCATCTTCCCTTTATATTTCTGATACCTCGCATCATCAGGATGATAGAATACTGCAACGCAGGCAGGAAGAAGCTCAGGCCTTGTAGTAGCGATTATAAGCTCTTCACCATCCACCTTAAACACAATATCATTGAAGAAAGAATCAAGCTCTTTGTCCTCGCACTCAACCTGTGATATCCCAGTCTCACACTTAGGGCACCACATTGTTGGAGCATCTTTCCTATACTCAAGACCTTTCTCATAAAGTTCGATAAAGCTTCGCTGAGATATCCTCTGTGAATGTTCATTTATAGTATCATAGAAAAGGTTAAAGTCACAGCTAAGCCCAAGCCTTTTCATATCATTAACATACTGCGGCTTAAGCTCTTTATTCACAGTCTCATAACAGATCTTTACAAACTCATCTCTAGGCATTGCTTTAGCTGAGATCTTCTTCATCTTCTCGACAAGCCTTTCTGTTGCAACACCATTGTTGTCAGTACCAAATGGATAAATACATTTCTTCCAGACATCCTTTGAAACCTTACCACAAAATCCTGCTGTGAATATGAGAACGCGTGCCCAAGGTGCATCTTACCAGAGACAGTAGGCGGAGGTGTATCTACTGAGAATATCTTTCTTTTGTCACCAGTCTTAAACTCAAACGCTTTAATATCTTCCCAGTATTTCTGCCACTTAGGTTCAGACTGTTTAGCGTCATATCTCTTGGGTAATTCCATAACCTCAAAGAATTAGTTATTGGTTTATAAATGTTTTTGGAATGTTAAGCAGGAGTAACTAAGACCATATAGGCAGACAGGTTTAAAACTTAGAAAAAAGAAAAAGACAGCACTGATGCCGCCTAATGTTATCAATCGACTAGTAAAAAGATATTGAGAAACATTATATTAAGCCATTAAAGTAATTCTATCAACTAGATTACATCAATCTTTGCTAATCTCGCTAGTCCCACAGGGCCAGTAGGTAGAGTAGCTGAGAATGGTAAACTTGCAGAAGCATTCACAGCCCTATAGAATTTGGCAGACATCTCATCTGTCTCAAACCCAATATTATAAGTTGTGGCGAGCGTCAAGGCTCTGTCTGAACTAAGTGAAGGATCATCTTTCATCAATTTTCTCCCGAGTTCATAATTACACATTCTGTTAACGTCAAATATCTTTACCCCAGGCAGGATATCCTTGATAAGTTCATCAAGTTCTGCTCTAAGTTTAGTAAGTGATTGATATGCAGTTCCCTCACCAATATAATGAAGTGAAACATAATTATATCTTTGATTCCTGCTGACAATCTCATTAAGTTGTTTGAGCCCTTCAGCCTCAGCCTCTTGCTCAGCAGATGACATCTGTTTTCTTGTATGCATAGGCAGCTCAACACTATACATAGTAGCAAAATACTCAGTCTTTCCATCTCTTTCAAGAGCATCGTTAGTAAAACAGTGATATCTATTCGCCACAAAAGCCACATTACTTAGTGCAGAAAGTATCTGATCCTTCTCGCTGCCTCTAAACACACCTGAACCTACAAAACCTGGATAGGCAGTAACCTGGACAACTGTCCTTGCATTATCAAGATAATCAGCCCTAAAACTATCATCAGAAAAAGGCCCGCCTCTCAAACTCTGATAAACCTGCTCAAACGTAATATCCCCATGGACAGGAGCATCAACTCGACTAACTTTAAATTCTATTGGTGTAACAATCTCATCCAACTTTAGATCATAATCAACTATATCATCAACAGTCCTGCAATCATCAGGTACAAGATCTGCTTTTTGCTCAAATGTAGGTTTTTTCCCAGTCAACCAGCTTTTCACAGAAACAGTCTCAGCATCTTCTAACTTTCCACCATTTGCTATCAAGCTAGCTATAACTTTTTGTGGTGGCATATCAGTAACAAGATAATACCTTTGAGCAAATTTGTCTTTAACTGACATGATGATATTAGTAGGATAAGGCCATTTATAAACCTTTCTATTTTTACTACCCATTAGTGGTTATAGTTCTTCCTGTAACCTTTTCATAAGCCCTAACGCTAGTATACAAGTTCCTAAAATAATTTACAACTGCATCAGGAGCTGCAATGCCAAGAAGGCTTTTCCGATACATAGATTCAGCCAGATTACCAAGCCTGGCTACTGGCGGAAAATGATCAACACCGTCAAGCAAGACTGCATCAAGGTCAGCAGGAAGGGATTGACGCAAACCTTCACTGTGCTTTTTCAAGACAGTCGCAGATCCAAATACCATCGACCGCATATAAAGATAACCTGAACTAATTAAAGCATCAAGAAATATCTTAGCATTATCCATTGCACTCAAATGTTCAGAGTAGCCCATATTATCAAAGAATTAAACATATATTAAAAACTTAATCAAAATCTTAATAAAGACGCATACCCTACCACGATATATGATTCCTTATACAAAAAAGTACCTTCCAAAGACAGCCAAAGATGTAGTTGGACAAAAAGAAGCACTAAAGCTGCTCACAGATTTTATCACAAGCTATAAAAAACAAAAAAAGAAAGCAGTTCTGTCTTACGGCCCTACAGGGATTGGCAAGACCTCTGCAGTATATGCGATTGCAAATGACAATAATCTAGAGGTTGTAGAAGTCAATGCTTCTGATTTCAGGAACAAAGAACAGATAAGCATGAAAGTAGGCGGCGCAGTAAAGCAGATGTCTTTGTTCTCTAAAGGAAAAGTCATACTGGTAGACGAAGTAGACGGATTATCAGGCACAAAAGATAGGGGAGGTATTCCTGAAATAATAAGCATCTTAGAAGAATCAACATTCCCGATAATCCTTACAGCTACAAACCCATGGGACAACAAGTTTTCAAGCCTAAGGAAAAAATGCATGCTGGTCCAGTTCGAGCCCATAGGAATCCAAGAGATTACACAAAAGCTAGAACAGATATGTAAAGCAGAAAATATTAAGTACAGCGAAGACGTTTTAAAACGCCTGGCAAGAAGATCAGCCGGCGACCTAAGAGCAGCTATAAACGATATCCAGACCCTTACCATGCTTACAGGATCGCTTGAAAAAGACAGCCTTGATGAATTAGGCGAAAGAGAAAGGACAGACACGATAATCAACGGCCTTTTGAAGATATTTAAGACAACAGACCCAAAAGTTGCGTTGTCAGCATTTGAATATGTTAATGAAGACTTAGACCAGCAGCTTTTATGGATAGACAAGAACCTTCCTATGGAATACACTAAGCCAGAAGATCTGGCAAGAGCTTATGACAAACTATCAAAAGCAGACATATTCCAAAGAAGGATTAGAAGATGGCAGCATTGGAGATTCTTGGTCTACATCAACGCATTAATCACAGCAGGTATAGCAGTGTCTAAAGACAAGAAGTATGATAAGTATGTAGAATACAAGCCAACAGACAGAATATTAAAATTATGGTGGGCAAAGCAGAAGTCTATGAAGAAAAAAGCCATTGCAGAAAGGATCGCTGAAAAGACCCACTGCTCTGTTAAGTCAGCCATAAAAAACATTGATTACTTCCAGACCATATTCAAAAACAACAAAGATATGGCGAGAGGTATAGCTCATCAATTAGATCTGGATAAGGAGCAGGTTGCTTGGTTAAGTAAATAATATTAAAAATTTTGACCCTATTTTCAATAAACTATTTAAACTCTTATTCTAAACCAAAGATTATGGCACTAACAATAGAAGACATGGCAATTTTCTGTAAAAAGAAGGGTTTTATATTTCCAAACAGTGAGATCTATGGTGGTATTGCAGGTTTCTTTGACTATGGGCCGTTAGGTGTTGAATTAAAAAACAACATCAAGCAGTCATGGTGGAAGACTTTTGTACAAGACCGAGATGATGTTGTAGGTATAGACGGCACAACAATAACCCATCCAAAAGTATGGAAAGCATCAGGCCATGTTGACTGTTTTGGCGACATAATGCTAGAATGCACCAAATGCAAAGAGCGTTTCAGAGGCGACCACCTTATACAAGATGTTCTTAAGATACAAGCAGACGGACTTTCAAAAGAAGATATTGACAAGTTAGTGATAGAGAACAAGATCCATTGTACAAAATGCAAATCACCATTAGGCCCAGCACATGAGTTCAACCTTATGTTCACGACACAAGTAGGCCCAGTAGTAACAGAAGAATCAAAAACATACCTAAGGCCAGAGACCGCCCAGCTTATTTTCGCAGACTTCAAGGCTGTTATGGATACCTCAAGACAAAAGCTGCCGTTTGGTATTGCACAGTCAGGAAGAGCATACAGGAACGAGATAAGCCCAAGAGACTTCCTTTTCAGAAGCAGAGAATTTGAACAGATGGAGATAGAATTCTTCATCCATCCAAAAGAGACCAAATGCGCACTGTTGTCAAAAGAAGACCTTGACTTTGAGTTCCAGATACTTACGCAAGATAACCAAGAAAAGAACCAATCACATTCCAAGATCAAAGCCAAAGACATGATCAAGAACAAGGTTGCTGGCGAATGGCACGTATACTGGCTAAGACAAGTATACCAATGGTTCATCGATATGGGCATAAAAAAGGAAAACCTTAGATTAAGAGAGCATCTTAAAGATGAATTAGCGCATTACAGCAGCGCATGCTTTGACATCGAATACCAATTCCCATCTGGCTGGAAAGAGATACACGGCAACGCAAACAGGGGCCAGTTTGATCTTCAGCAGCATGAGAAAGTTTCAAAGAAAAGCATGGCAATATTTGACGAAGCCACGCAAGAGAAAGTTATACCAAGAGTGATTGAACCTTCACAAGGAACTGACAGGGCATTTCTCGCAGTGATGTTTGATGCATATGAAGATGACAAGGAAAGGGGCAACATCGTATTAAAGCTCAGCCCAAGACTTTCCCCGATTAAGGTCGCAGTATTACCACTAGTAAATAAGTTGGAAGATGAAGCAAAACGGATCTACAACCTGTTAAAGAAAGAATTCACCTGCATATATGATAGGTCAGGTTCAGTAGGTAGAAGATATGCAAGAGCTGACGAGATAGGCATACCATATTGCATCACTGTTGATTTTGAGGGTAAAGATGACAAGACAGTCACTATAAGATACAGAGATAACACAAAACAGGTCAGGGTTAAGATAGATGATCTGATAGATACAATCAACAACATGATTAAAGGAAAATATTTATAAACTGAATTTCACTACTAGTTACAATGCAAGTCAAAGATTTACAGGCAAGACAAGGGAAAGTTGAGATTGTTCTAGAGATTGCTGAAAAAGGCGAAGTAAGGGAATTTGAAAAGTTCGGCAAAAAAGGTAAAGTCTGCAGCTGCAAGGCAAAAGACGATACAGGCAACATTATTCTCTCTTTGTGGAACGAACAAGTAGATAAGATTAAGGTTGGTGACAAGGTAAAAGTCACTAATGGTTATGTAGGTGAATGGCAGGGAGAAAAACAGCTATCCACAGGAAAATTCGGCACACTAGAGGTCCTTGAAGCTGAAGACGAACCAGTTTATACCAATGTTCCTCCGGAACAAAGGCCAGAAGCAGATCTCGGCTCAGAGATACCTCAGATGAAAGATTTCCCTAACCTTGATGTTGATGAGCTTTCTGATGATGTAGTCAAGGACGAAGAGTATATAGGATAAATTTTCCATAATTTAAAAACATTTATAAACAGTTTATTAATTCTAATATCCAAGTTTGAGACAGTTGGGGACGTAGCTCAGACTGGGAGAGCACCACGCTGAAGAGCTTTTGGAGATATCTTCGAATGCTGTTGAAACGTGGGGGTCCTGGGTTCAAATCCCAGCGTCCCCATAT
>JAHJBD010000162.1 GCA_018813725.1 Nanobdellota archaeon
CCAGTCATCAAATGATGCTATGAGGACAAGATACCAGGAGATGGAATTTCCTGGCCAGGGCAAAATCCAAGATATGATCGAAAGGCTACAACCATTTTCGTTCCGAACAGAGACACAATACTATGACGAGAACCTTAACCTTATCCCATTAGCGATAGGCACAGGAGAAGAAGCAATCACTATAAATTCTATTCCAGTCTGGTGGAACGGTAGATATAAGCCAATCACAGAAAGGCAAGTGACAGAGCTTGTAGTCCTTGATAAGGCACTTTCTGACAGTTATGAGCCACATACTGACCAGAGGAAGAACCACCCTGATGCAGAGGCTATGATAAGGACAATAATAAGCACTGACCTATCAGCACTTGGTATCAATACAGAGATCAACATTGAGAATTTAAGAAGAGTGTATGGCAATACTGTATATTCCTACTTTGGCAAAAGAAAGCTGGTAAGCGAAAAAGCATATCAGAACATTGCACAGTTATACACTTCTATCGAACAGGCAAAGTCAGATAATAAGCTTTTTCAAAGGACACAAAGATGGAGCCAATCAAAGCAGCCATACAGGGAGATTGCACGGCCTTTCTATGATATGTTAATCTCTGAACTCAAGATGACTCTGCTCCCAAGAGAACTTGAGGATGCATACCGCTTGATAAAAGGAACCTCAGCAAAATGGGGCAGGGATGGAAAAAGAAAAAGGCAGTATAACTTTAAGGATCGTGCCCAGACCGTGGATGAAAGTTTCTTTAACTATGTTGTAGACGATTTTGTTGGCGGTCTAGATAGATACCTATCAGGCAAAGAACTAGCGCTGACTATTGACGATACCCACCCTACGATGCATAATTTAAGACAAGATTACGATGACCAAAGGCTTGCAAGGCAAAGTCTTCCAGACCAACAAAAACAAAGAGAAAACGATCAAAGGTTACAGGTTTATCAGAAAACCTTAACACATGTTGTAGATGTGTTCAATCGATGCCTAGAAAGATATGATAAAAAAGCCTAAGCCTCAGCTTCTTCTTCACTGTGGCTTGGTATCGCTGCTTTGCTGATTATCATTATGTCCCCTATGCTCTTTACAAGCTGGTGAGGTACGATAACCCCTTTTGCCGAACCTAATACTTTTGATAAGAATGAATTTTTAGTTGCCCTGACTCTCCAACCAAACACTTTTGTCTGTGTTAGGATTGTCTCTTCAATATCCCCAAAGTATTCACCTTGGTCTGTAAATACGCGCATATCATAAGTTTCAGAGATTCGTTTCATCTTAAGCATTAGTACCACCTTTATAATTGATACTCTTATAGTATATGTCTAGATTTATATATCTTTTGATTTTCCAGTCACTATATGATATACAGGAACCTAACCCTCATCGGCACAAGTCATATCGCCAGGCAAAGCCTTAAGGATGTTAAGGTCGCTATAGAGCTTGGCCAGCCAGATATCATCTGCCTTGAACTTGACATCAAAAGGTACCATGGGATCCAGGAAAAGAAAAAAGGCCAGATAAGCTTGTATGATATCAAAAGAGTTGGTCTAAAAGGCTTCTTATTCAGCCTCCTAGGCGCTTGGGCAGAGAAAAAGCTTGGGAACATGGTTGGAGTAGCCCCTGGCTCTGAGATGCTTACAGCGATAAAGCTTGCAAAAAAGTACAAGAAGCAGATCTCTTTGATAGATCAAGATATTGAGATAACATTAAAGAAACTAAGCAAAGCGATCTCCTGGAAAGAAAGGTGGAATTTCATTTCAGACATTATAAAAGCATTCATATTCAGGAAAAACAAGATAGAGTTTGACCTGTCAAAAGTGCCAAGTAAAGAAATAATAGGCAAGCTTATAGGTGAGGTCAAGCAAAAGTATCCCAACATCTATCGAGTGCTGGTCCAAGAAAGAAACGAGATAATGGCAAAGAATCTTGCACATCTTATGGCAAAAAACCCTGAAAAAAAGATATTGGCGATAATCGGCGCAGGCCATGAAGAAGAGATGCTAGAATTAATAGAAAAAGAGTCAGAGCCTGAGATCAAATACACCTATACAATAAGCTAAAAAACAAAATTCTTATATATCCGAATACTATAAAAAGTCAATATGGGAGAATTTATCGATCTAGGAGCAAAACTGAAGCGATATTACAGGTTCACGCCTAATGAACTTAAAGGTATGATGATCTCCATAGTGATCATATCGATTGTAGTTGCCTTTGACAAATGGGGCGCTGACACGTTCGACCTAGGAACTGGTCTATTCAACCAATTCAATGCTTTGCTGATAGTAACACTAGCTTTCTTGATCCATTACTCAGCCCAGAAAGTAGCTGCATTAAGCGTGGGTTATGATATTGAATATAAGGTTTGGAGCTATGGTTTGCTGATAGCCATGGTACTTGCTCTGCTAACAAAAGGATTTATCTGGTTCTTGATACCTGGAGGGATCATCCACCACCACTTAGCAGGACATAAGCTCGGATTTTTCCGTTACGGCCTTAACTTTTTTGCCGTGGGGCTATCAGCATTCATGGGTCCTGTCGCCAACCTTTTCTTTGTTGTTATCCTAAAGATAGTCAACACCTTTGCCCACAGTTCCATCATTAACTTTGCTATCGTGGTGAACATATGGTTTGCAGTCTGGAGCGTTCTTCCTATCCCGCCATCAGACGGCAGCAGGATGTTTTTTGGCAGCAGGATGGTATATGCATTCGGGTTTTGCGCTGTCATTGCAGGAGCATTATTGCTTCACCCGGCATTCAAGATACCAATCTGGTTCGCTGTGATAGGTGCATTACTGATAGGTTTTATCTGCTGGCTTTTATATTACATATTTTGGGAAAAAGGATTTTGGAAGGGGCCTTACTAAGATGAGCTTTCACAAGAATTGGGCAGAGGTATTGTTCTTCAGCTTATTAGTCATAGGCTTTGTTGTATCACTGCTAGCAGGAAGCGCAGTTATCAGCTACCTGATAATATTCCTTATAGGGATGATGGCAGGAAGACTTATGTTCGAAAGAAAAGGAAAGCTAAAGTTCGCATATTATCTTATTATCATCGGTTTCCTGATTGGCTACATATTAGGTGCTTTCTACGGGAGCAGGAACATAATGATAATCCTATTTGTGCTTGGCGGCCTTTTAAGCTACTATCTGCA
>JAHJBD010000163.1 GCA_018813725.1 Nanobdellota archaeon
ATATATTGAAAGTATTCTTCTATATTAATTAGGTAGATTATATGTTAGACACAAAAGGAAAAGAATATAATGACGGGATTGACCTGTTAAAGATATTTACAGCAAGAGACAATCAGCCAACTGTAAGGAAATACCTGTTTCCAGCAGAGTATTATGACCATGATACAGGTGATACGCTTTACCTGTTGATGTCACCAGTAGAATTACCGTTTAGGGCTGTGAACGCAGTAGCTGACATGTATTATCATGTGACTGGAACAAAACATAAGCATTCAGATAGGTGAGATAAATGGACTTAGAAAATTCAATGAACAGAGAACACTTAATAAGACAGCGAACATCAGGCGTAGAAGATATTGTAGAAGAGTTGAGAAGTTCGTATCTTAAAAAGAGCTATGAAGGAATAAGCGAATATAAAGGAGATATGGAACTGGTGCTTAAGGTTGTTCCTGACCGTCTTTTGAAGCTTGAGCAAGCTATAATCAATTACCAGAATGAGAATCATCTCATAGCAAAGGATGCAAGCCTTGAGATTGATGTTGATATCAGTTGGAACCTACTGATGCTAAGGCTACCAATAGAGACAATCGCTAAGATGATTGTTGACAAGAATATCCACAGGTATGATAAGATAGCACCAGTGCAGCCATCAGGTAATGATGTTGACATAACCAAATCAAGGTACCTCCCAGATGAGATGGTTCGAGAGGCTCAAAAAGTCACAAGAACCAGGGATGTAAAGGATTTAGGATATGCTACTGGATTGATAGGCGAAAGAGGTTATGTTGATGAGCTTTTGATCGATGGCTACAAAGCAAGGTATGAAGATGGAAAACTTATACTGACAGTACCTACATCAGGCTATCAAGCAAAGATGGTTGAGACTAAAGATGGGTTCAAAGTGATTGTGGATAAGCCAAAGGGTTTTGTATCTCAGGTGATAAGTGAGGTTGCTGTGGATATACCTGATAAATACAGGTCAATAATCGAACGGGATTTGGGAATGTTTAGGACAATGTCAACAGAAGCACAATACAAATCTCCTAAAAACCTTAGCTGAATTCCATCAGTTTTTTTAGGCTTTTCTCTATGATTTCACCGGTTTCTGAATCAATCTTGATATTAAGAGTATTAAATGTCTGTGTCAAGAAAGTGATATTAAATACCTGTCCTAGTTCCAGTTTTTGAAGGATCAGAAATTTCTTAACAGGTATCTCTTGAGAAAATTCTTGCCTTTGCAATTCTTCTGCCTTTTCCATCGCTTGTTCAACTGTAAGCTTAATCTTATCCAGCTCAAGAGGCAATAATTTTTGTTTTTCTTCTTGCAAAGGTTTTGCTTCTGGCATGACTTTTATTATTTCTGACACAATAAAAGTAGTAATGGTATGGTTAGGATTAAAGTAGCCCACTTGAGGCTCATCCTGACCAAACATTACAAAGAGGTGTGCAAGGTAACTATCAGGATTCTTAGCTTTCCATTCCTTAAATTCAATACTTGAGATCAATTTACCGATAGTATCATTTATCATCCCACACAAGAAAATATCAATCTTTAAATATTTACTATATACTCTAGCATACATGTTAAGTGATCTTAAGAAAAAGGACCTCTATAAGCAAGGGTATAGGCTTGCAGGCAATCACAGCGCTATCAAGGTTTGCCTTTGGACGAAAAAGTGCATAAGGGGAGAGGATGAATGTTACAAATCGACATTTTATGGCATCCAAAGCCACAGATGCATCCAGATGACACCATCATTTGTGTGCAGCCAGCGGTGCGTATGGTGCTGGAGAGATATTGATTTTACACCTGCGAAATGGGAAGGAGCAGTTGATGAGCCGGAGTTTGTCATAGATGAGTGTATTAAAGAGCATAAGAAGTATCTGCAAGGGTTTAAAGCAGGTTGTGACCCAAAGATATTTGCGGAAGCCATGGAGCCAAAGCATTTTGCAATATCATTATCTGGAGAGCCAACTTTTTATCCAAAGCTTCCTGAACTGATCGATCAGATCAAAAAAAGGGGAATGACTGCTTTTTTGGTTACTAACGGTACAAATCCAAAGATGCTTCATAGATTATTGGAGAATGGCTTTGAGCCTACGCAGCTTTATATCACGCTTCCTGCACCGAATGAAGAGAGTTATATTAAGGCTTGTTCTCCTTTAGCAAAAGATAACTGGAGAAAGATAATGGAAAGCCTGAGCCTTCTTAATAAATTTGAAAGGAATGTGATAAGGTTAACATTAGTGAAGGGTGTTAATATGAATAATATTGAGCAGTATGCTGAGATTATCAAAAGGTTCAAACCTATGTTTGTTGAGGCAAAGGCATATGTATGGGTAGGGCACTCTAAAGATAGGCTCGAGATAAAGGATATGCCTGTTCATGAAGAGATTATGGAGTTTGCTGGTGAATTAGCTAAATCGATAGGTTATAAGATAATTGATGAAAAGAAGGAAAGTAGGGTTACTTTGCTTGGTTCTTGTGATATTGCAATGCCTGGGCGACTATAGCCTCCTGTCTCTGGTAATATTCCCTCAATGCCACTGACAAAGCATCAATACCGCCATTCATCAGAGCATCAATCATTCTTGAAGTGTGCTGCTTTTCATCAATGCGAAGACTAAGTGCTTTTTTGCACTCAGATTCATCAGATTTACCTACCTTTAATTGGCCGTGAACATAATTCACAGTCCTATCCGCATCATATAATCTTGTAAGTTGAGATGTTAAGGCATTGTAAAAGTTATCAATGGTCAAACCCACACTCTCATAAGCATTCCGTGCGTCACTCTGGATTTTTTTCGCTTTCTCTGGATCTAGCTTCATATGAGTAAGGTCTTCCAAATGACATATTGCATCTTTTGGAGATATTGGAATTACCTCTGGATGTAATAGCAAAGTTGTTGATTTGGGACCAGCTATACCATATTGCAGTTTATCATCAACCCAATTATCTTGATAAGCAGCTTTACCCATGGAAAAACATGTTAAAATTGCCTCAGTAATATCTGTAAGGTTTGGACCATTGCCAGTAGTACTATCACGTCGCCATGCAGAACCTACTTTTTGAGCACCAGAACCCTGACTAGACATTGGAACCCGATATACGCCTTCTTTTTGGTCATGGAATCTTACAGGTACTTCGTATATCTCAGGTTGTCCATTTGAGGCCAGGCCTGCAACTACGAATATGGTATCGTCATTTTCAGGTTTAAACCGATTCATATTAGGATTTTCAAAAGAATGATTTGCGATCTCAAGAGCCCTACGTGCTGCATGATAAGGATTATGTATTTCTTCATTTATCAGTTGTTCTTTTACAATATTTCCGATATCTCCCCTGCCAGAAGAAGCTATCAATACTTTCCCACGTTTTGCAAGTTTCTGGTTAGTCCCTGCTTTCCCGCCATTAAGCCCATAAGAAGACTGACTGTCAGTTACCATTATCACATAGGGGGTTCCTTCAAATTCAATTGGAAATGAAAGCACATTTGTCATTTTAGAAGGAGTAATTTGTAGCAGTATTTAAAGTTTACCACATAATTGTCACAATTGAGTG
>JAHJBD010000164.1 GCA_018813725.1 Nanobdellota archaeon
CCAGAAATGATAAAAGGCAACTGATCGAAAAGGCACGCGCAGACCTAAAAGAGGTAGCAAGGTTAGTAACACAAGTTAGAACAATGATGCCGCAGGTCACGATCAAAGAGCAGCCCAAGCCAATTCCAAAACCAGTTATTAGGCCAATGCTTCCGCCGCCAAAACCAGTGACAGTACAGCCAAGGAAAAAGACTGAGATTGAGCTACTGGAATCTGAGCTTGCAGAGATAGAAAAAAAGATTAAATCTATCGCATAAATTCTTTTGATTAAGTTTATATATTATTGATTAATCCTTTTATTACATTAAGAGGGAGTGCCGGAGTGGCCAAACGGGATAGCGTTTGGTATTGCAAGGTACTAAACATCCAAACTCAAGTTATTGAGTGATGAGGTCTCAAAAAAGATCGATGAATGACTCTATGGGCCATCTATTGGCTTAGTGCCTACTAGGGTTCGAATCCCTACTCCCTCATTATTTTTTAAGCATATAAGGTGATATAATCAGCAACTTACTTCTATCAAGGGACCAAGCTTCAATTTCATTTCTTAATATTTAAATACTTTGTAGATAATTTCTATCAAAAATGCTAAAGATCACAGCCATAGGCGGCTACAACGAAGTCGGAAAGAACATGACTGCGGTGCATGTAGATGAAGAGATAATAATATTAGACATGGGCCTGCACCTTGAATCCTACATCAGATACACAGAAGAAGAAGACCTCATCAACATCACAAGGCAAGAATTAAGAAAAGTCGGTGCCATACCAGATGACACCATATTAAAGAACAAAGACAAAGTTTCTGCGATCATACCGACGCACGCACACCTCGACCATGTAGGCGCAATGATATTTATGGCAGAAAAATACAAAGCACCGATCATCTGCACACCTTATACTAACGAAGTCATCAGACAGATATCACAGGATGAAAAGATAGAACTTAAGAACGAGATCAAGGTTTTGAATGTCAACTCAACGATAAAGCTATCAAAGAACATCACAATAGAATTCATCAACATGACCCATTCAACACCTCAGACAGTTATGGTAGCTATCCACACAAAATACGGGATAATAATATACGCTAATGATTTCAAGTTAGACAATCACCCTATGCTTGGAAAAAAACCAAATTATCAAAGGTTAGAAGAGCTTGGTAAAGAAGGTGTAACATGCCTTATCTGCGATTCTACAAGAGCAGAACGTATGGAAAAGACACCTTCCGAACTTGTTGCAAAAGAGATGCTAAGGGATGTTCTCTTAGGCGTAAACTCCAAAGGCAAAGCAGTGATTGTCACAACATTCTCTTCGCATATCGCAAGGCTAAAATCAATACTTGAATTTGGCCACAAGATGAACAGAAAGACTGTTTTCCTAGGTAGGTCCTTGGCCAAATATATAGAAGCAGCAGAAAATATTGATCTTGTGCATTTTTCAAAAGAAGCAGAGATCGTAAAGTTCGGAGACAAGGTAAGGAAAAGACTAAAAAAGATCAGTAAAGAAGGCGCTGACAAATACCTGCTTGTTGTAACCGGACACCAAGGCGAACAAAAAGCCACCCTATCAAGGGTGGCCAAAGGAGAATTTGAGTTCAAGTTCAAGCCAGAAGACCATGTAGTATTTTCTTGCACAGTGATACCTTCTGAGATCAACATAGAAAACAGAAAAGCGCTTGAGCTTGAGCTTGAAAGCAAAGGGATAAGGATATTCAAAGATATCCATACATCAGGCCATGCTTCAAGAGAAGATCTTAGAGACCTTCTGAACCTGGTTAACCCAAAACACCTTATTCCTGCTCACGGAAATGATAGTATGAAATCTGCTCTTGCAAGCTTAGCTGCAGAAAAAGGCTTTAAAAATATCCACATTATGCATGACGGTGACACCTTAACTATACAGTAGATTCTAGAATAACAAATTATTTAAATAAGGCAAACATACCTATTTTGGGGGGATGTATTATGAAACTTACTTTGGCTGAGCCAACTTACTTAAAAGAGAGTATCTCAATCATATCTGAACTAGTCAACGAAGCAAGGTTTAAGGTGAGTAAAGATGCCATAGAGCTTGTGGCAATGGACCCTGCAAACGTTGCTATGGTCATATTTAAGCTTCTAAGCAGCAGTTTCACTGAATATGATGTTGAAGATAATACAGAGATAGCGATAAACCTTAACAACCTTAAGCAGATACTAAGGAGAGCAAGCTCAAATGATATGGTAACCTTAGAACTAGGCGAAGATAACAAGCTTAAGATCCAGCTAAAAGGCAATACTACAAGGACATTCAACCTTCCGATTATTGAGCTTGAAGACAAAGAGCAAAAAGTACCAGAACTTACATTTCCAACTTCTATACAGCTTGCATCAAGCAT
Source organism: Nanobdellota archaeon (assembly GCA_018813725.1). GTDB lineage: Archaea > Nanobdellota > Nanobdellia > Woesearchaeales > JAHJBD01 > JAHJBD01. The sequence continues at coordinate 2,381 of JAHJBD010000164.1, forward strand.
ACTTAACAGCGCAATTGAAGATGCAGACATTGTAGCTGAATCAGTATCATTTGAAGCAGAGCCAAAGAAGTTCACAGTAAGGGCTGAGGGCGAACTTTCAGCAGCAAAGATTGAGATTGATGAAAGCGAAGATGTAAAGGTACATATTGATGGGGAATCAAAGATCAAAGCCAAATACAGCATCGAATATCTAAAAAAGATGATGAACGGCTCAAAGCTAAGCAACAATGTCACGATCCACTTCAACAAAGATTACCCATTGAAGCTTGACTATAAGACAGTTGACAAGGTAAGCCTAAGCTTTATCCTAGCACCTAGGGTTGAAAACGACTGATTAATTTAATAAGAATTTTTTTGATAATTTAACTATCAACCTAAACAACAGATACCTTCTCTAGCTTCTTCTTTGTCTCTTCAAGATCCTTAGGCATCATATCAGAATAATACAAAGCTAGCTGTGCTGCCTCAGGATTATTTATCCTCCCCTCTGTAACATACCCTTTGCCTTTGGCATACGAAAGTATCTTGTCTGACATTGAGGTTTTGCTGTCTATCATATCATAAACCGGCCGTACTATCTTGTTATACCTTGCAGGTGTTACTGACTTTGCAAAATTAAAGAACCTTTTTGCATAATTATACATCTCTTTATTCGCATATCCTTTGTAAGCGCTCCAATATTGAAGTTTATTTCTAACATAGCTATGCGGCGGGATGTAGAGCATGCCGTTCTCAATCTTAAAAGCCTCTTCTATGGCGAAATCTGCAGGAAGCACCTCTACAAACTCTCTTTGTATGGTCTTTAAAGAGAATTTCAAGAGCACCCCAACACCGATAAGTATTGACAGGAAATTAACATCCATCCCTCTCTGCTCAAGAGTACCGTGCTTGTTCAGTTTTACAGGGTTCCAACCTATATCAAGCTTGTGCGGATAAAGCTTGTCAAAATCAGTTTGCGGTGAAACCCTTTTCACTTCGCGCTCCCATCTCTCCCATCTCTTGTTAAGGCTTGAGAATATGTCTGTACCGGTCTGCTTGTAAGGTGGAAGTCCGCCTATCTGCTGCAGCCTTGAATAAACTCCGTCCATGTACTTCAGCTTTTTCCCGCCTCTGTAGACAAGCATCCTTGAATCCTTTGCAAGGTTCTGCCCTTCATAAAATGGCGAGCACTGTGTAAAGAGTGTTAAAGCCGGATCTGCAGCGATCTCAAAGTTATATGAAGAGACCATTGTCCTCTTAAGCTTGCTTTTCTTAAGCATCCTGATCTCTTTTTTCTTATCATCAAAAACTCCCTTTGGCAAGGTATAATGATTATGATATCCAGTTACACGACATGTTACCTTTACCTTATCCTCGCCAAATATCTTCTGCTTGATAAGATACCCCTCACCTTCCTGTATTTTTGGCTCAAACTTGCCAGGATATGTAGCAAAAGGAAATAATGTCAGCCCCTTCTCCACACAAACCTGTTGGGCTTTCTGTATAGAATCGATCATGTTCAGTGCAGGATTGTATGTCTTTATATCAGGATAGCAGCCGAACTCGATCATGTTTTGCCCGATCTCTTTTGTGACAGGCATATCAGGATACTTGCTCAGCAGCTCCTGTATCACCTCATGAGCCCTGTCTGACACTTTTCCTTTGTTATCAAGCATATGGAACTCTGCCTCTTGCCCGGTCATTGACCTTTTCAGGACTTTTGTTTTCAATTGAGAATATTCTTCATTTATTAATTTCATCTTCAATATCAAATATTTGTGTCAGATCTTCAGCCAACTTATTGATTCTTTTCTTAATTGGCCTGTTTCCATTTTTTAACATATAAAGTTTTTTGTTTATTTCTATAGAAAAGATAAATATGTTGGGAAATTTCTGGTTAAGCCATCTTAGGATATAACCGCCATGGTAAGGAGTATCAAAAAGTACAGGAGAGTATCCCATGGAGATCATCTTCCTTTGCATGCTTCTTACTATAGGCATATAGAAATGAGGTATGAATTTTGTTCCAAAGCTGATGTTCGGTCTTCCATCAAGGGCTTTCATCGAATGCCCATCAAATATGATATTAAAATTAAAGGTATCTATCAGTTTGGACAGGGTAAAATAGAATTCACGGTAGCTCCTGTATATCTCATCTGACTCATGCTTTGTCAATTTCTCTTTCCAGACAACATCCAGCCACTCTTCTGAATTGTCTGCATATATCGCCCGTTCAAGAGACCGGTTAAAATCTATCACAAACCTTGACTGCTTACTATCTATCCATATCCCTGCTTTTTCCAGAACAATCCTGCTGTAGATCCTGTTGGTCTCAATATCCTCTTCCTTAAGCCTTTGCTCTTCTGATATGCTCAGCTTTTTACCGATACTTACAGGCACCCAACTTCCAGAATGGATAGTCAAAAGCAATGTGTTGAATGAGCTTTTTTTGTAGTTATCATAGATGATGACCCCTCTTTTTGTTATGGTCATCCTGGTATCCAGATATTTAGGATATAGGTGCTCAATATCTGCTTTCACCATATTGTAAAGCTTTCGGTCAATAAAAAAATTCTTGAAATATAGCTTATTCCTGTCACGGTAGAATTCATGCAAAGTCCCACTTAAAAATCTCCCAAGAATCTTATAGCTTTTTAGCAGCGCCACAAAATTAAGGTGCGGGTCCTCTTCAATAAGTGACACTATCTTGTTCATGATCCGAAACAGAAAAAATCTTTTTGAGAGTCCAATGGTTATAGATGAGCTTCCTGGCTTGATCAGCACCGGGCTGATGCTTCTTACAACATCCTTAATCTTTTCCATTTTTAACCCCTAGACTGCTGTAAACAAGACAGATAAGAATTATCAACAATAAAAACAAGACAAGCACTTTCATAAGGTTTTATCTGAATAAAAAAGTATATAAATATATTGATTAAATGCAAGCCTGTGAGCCAAGCAGAAACACTTAAGCAATGGGCATATCATTACATACAAAGCAAGGATGCCATTTTTAAGAAGATAAAGTCTATAGAAGACACAGAATATGGGTACCTTATCAAATACCAGGATTCAGATAAGAAAGTCTTGATCAAACCTGTCCTGGATATGTCAAATGATGCTGATTCCAATATTTACACGTACAACACTATGGACAACTTCTATTTTTTGCTTTCTAACTGGGATTATTTTGTCAACCTAAAGGCCCAGATATGTTTCGTCAACCCAAACTCATTTCTAGAGAAGAAATGGTTAGTGAACCCATATGTACATGATAGGATATGCGAAAGGTCAGCCTTGAAAAGGGGTTTAACCTCATTGTTCCAGACAGTGGATATCTACAAACCAAAACCTTAAAAACAACAGATAATCCTTCAAAGCAGCCTTACAGAATAAAGGTCTGAAAGGGAGCTCAAAATATGTTACAAAGCGCTATGCGCAAAAGTATTTAGTCTCCTATGATCTTTATGTAAATTGGCTTTAAAGAATCAAGTATAATACTTGGCCTATTGCACCTGCAAATAACGGCACTAACAGATTATCATCAAGCTCTTCTGCAAACACTTCGACAATTGTCGCAACAAATGCCATAGCCAAAATGATATAGATATTGCTTAGGATAACAAAGCCGACAAACAGGTTTATGGTAAGCTCTGTCAATCCTCCGCTCACAGTTTTATTCTTGAAGATGATTGTCTTGCCATACCTTTTTCCGATAAGTGCTGCGCCCATATCTCCAAATGTGGTCATCAAAAGTGCTGCAAAAGCTATTTTAAAATCAAATACTGCAAGGCTGATGATTGTTCCTGAAAGGAAATATATGACGCCATACGGCCTTGTGCGCTCTTTAGGACGGATAAACTGTTCAAAAAAAGGCGGTGTCATGTCAAGCTCAAGCCTGAAAAATTCGAATATAAGGAAGAGTATCAATAATCCGACTAGTGCTAATAATGCAAGCTGCTTTCCAAAAGTCTGTTCAATCAGGTAATACCCAAATATTACCAGCAATATTGAAAGGTGCACTGCCTTTCTTCCTAGCTCATGAGTGAATGTCCACATAGTAATGTAAGCTTACAAAAGGCTATTTAAAAATCTTATGATTTAGTATCTTATGCTTTGGCAATCCGCCACAATATATCAAAATAATCCTTATAAGCCTTGGTCATCTCAGCAAGCTTGATCGAGATGATAAGCGGCTCATTTGCCCAATGTATTATCGCTATCTTGTTTGCATAGGCATAAGTGTTTGATACTGTATCGTACTGTTCTGGCAGAAACCTAAACTGCGCTGCCTTGATAGGGATATGATCATATTTTCTGGTGCATACAAACCTCATCTTTATCCCAGTTTTTCTTCTCCTAGAATCAAACCTTTCAAAGGTTTTGGCATATTCATCTGTAAAGTTAGGGTTGCCTATGACAAAAATATCGCTCTTCTTGATTATCATGTCATCTAGTATTGTCTTCAGCCCGTTTATTCCCCTGAAGAAATTGCTTATCTGTGTATCTTTTGATGCTTCATAATCAGCTTTCAATGATGGCAGGGCAATATCAAGCTGTTCTTGCTGAACATCAATCAACGAATACAGCTTTTTCGGGTCATTGGCAACATAGCTCTGCTGCTCCTTTTTGATGAGCTCAAGCCTGATCAATGCTTCGAGTGCATGATAGACTGTCCGCCTATGCATCCCAGTCTCCTGCGATATCTTTCCCGGCTGCGATCTTTTAAGGTTTACCAAAGCAAGGTACACTTTGGCTTCACCTTCAGAGAGCCCAATCTGTTTCAATACCTCAATCATGCGCCCTGCCCCATAAGAATTAAAAATTATTCCTATAACTATCAGCAATCTCTTTGCTTTTTATCAAAACGACAAAAGGATTTTGTGACAACGTTATCAATGCCACTTTGTCTGCATAGATATTTGTTGAAGCAGGCGAAGCCTCACTTATTGATAGAAATTTTACAGTGGTAGATAGCCTTTTCTCAATCAGGACATCCTCTGGATAGATTATCCTGATAGGGATAGATTTCTCTTTTCTAAGCAGATCATAATGATTCATATAAGCCCCCAAAATATCAACAGCCTTGACATTTCCACTGATCACCAAAATTTCCTTGCCTGCCTTGATCTGATCATTCAAGACAAGACTTAGACCGGCCTTCCCTTGGAAAAGGCTTACATCATGCTCCTCGTTTTTTGCCCGGTACATAGCCTTTAAGCTGGAGATGCTCTTGTCCAAGACCTCTTTTTTTTCAGATACAATCTCCTTTAATCTTTCTGGATTGACAGCAAGATAGCACCTTTTATTGTTTCTTGTGATAAACCCTACAAGGCCCTTCTCAATAAGCCTCTCCATAGAATCATAGACATTCCTTCTGTGGACACTGATCTTTGTGGAGATCCCTGAAGCAGTAAGCGAACCCTCTTTAAGAAGCGCGAGGTAAATCTGGACCTCAAGATTTGTCAATCCAAGGGCTTTAGCTAAGCGTTCATCCATACCAAAGCATAATCTCTAAGATATAAAAATATTGTGGTGCAAGACAGCACCACATATTACGGCAGCCGGGACAACTGAAAATCAAAGATTTTCATAGTCCTGCCTGCCTAGATAAAACTACGGCAGCCGGGACTTTCAACAGTGGGCGCACAACGCACGCCCAGGCTTAGGAGATCTTGCGAAATCTTTGGGCCTATATGTTTTGAACCCGGTGCCGATAAGGGCATAATACGGCAGCCGGGATTTGAATTCCCGAACACCGCCCTTAAAGTGTTTCCCGGGTAACAAGCTTGGGAAGCTCGTATCATAGCCGCTAGATCACTGCCGTATGTCAGTTTGGGAAGAAAATCTAGATTATAAAACTTATGCTGCTCGGATATCTAATAATGTGGTGATACATATACCCACACAATTTTATAAAGCTTCATATAATTAGGTCTGTTATAAAACTTAAGAGGTATGATAAAAATGGCAGAACAAGTTTCAAAGGAAGATCTTATAGCAAGGGTACACGAACATTATAAGGATGACAGGCACACTAGGCAGTGGGTAGAAGAAGAAGTGCTGGCAAGACAAGGCTGGCAGTTCTATCACGGAACCATGCATCATATTGATTTGGCTGAAAATATTGGAGTAAAAATGCATCAGCTGCTTCAAGACGAAAACTTCAGAGTGATCAACCATACCACAGGTGAATTTGAAGGCGGTGTTGATTGTTTTGGCTGTGGCAGCCAGGAAGTAGGAGATTCTGTAACAATAGAATACAGGGCAGATGACAGTTCAGTAGCAGATATGCAAAGCTGGGGTGTTGGCTGTATCACGACGCAATATGACGCATTCGGTCCAAGAAGAAGGACAAACAGAAGAGCTCATATAGACGAGTCAGTTAAAACAGCTAAAGAATCTGCTGAAAGAAGATTGGTCGACAGAGTAGTCGAACATTACAAAGGAAAACTAAGGATTGAAGATATCACACCAGAACTGCGTGCAAAGATCCTTGACCTTACTGAGCAAGACCAAGCGCTTTTGGCAAGATACAAAGCGATAGACTATGATTATGCACAGCAAAGGCAGGGTATGCTTGAAGAAGCCAGAGTAAGGCTTGAGCAAAGGCTTAATGCTATCGTAAACACTTTAAATAATCTGCCGCCAGATGATGCAACAGAAAACCTAAGAAAAGAGCTGGCAAGAGCAAAAGGTCACCAATCACTAAGAAATGTGCTTCTTAACAATCCAAATATAGACCCAGCCACAAAAGATAAGGTAGAAAGGATGTATGCTGTCTCTCCTGAAAAACGGCTTACAGATGGAGAATATACACAGGTTATGACATTCTTAAAATTGACTCAACAACATAAGATAGGCCAATTTATGGGTTCTGTTTTAGATGACATCCAATATGCGTTCCAGCAAAACGAGCTATCAGGTGAAGCATACTTATGGGTAAAGCCGATAATAGATAGATATCAAAAAGACAAGAATATGGCAGTAGACGGTTTTACTGCACTAAGGATAAGATTAGCAGACCCAAGGGACACGATAAATGTAAGGGTTGAGGAAAATACAAAAGCGCTTAGAGAAGTTGACCAGGCTCTCGGGACATCAATGATCGGATATCTTCAAAGGGTTATAGCTCCTGCGTACCAGAGAGACCTGGCAAGATACAGCGAGAGATCAGAATTGCAGGCAGCTAAAAGGCGAGAAAACACTGATAAGTATGATGCAAGGATCGCTGAACTTTCCGGCCAAAGAGAGCTTTCTAAAGACGATTACAGCCTAGTTAAAAGGTTAGTCCAAACAACATTCACAGAAGCACCAAGCGCAGCAGCTATCGAAGGAAGGTTAGTCGAAAGCAATTCAAGAAGAGAGTTTTATGACCTTGTCACAGGTGACCTAAAATTGCTTACACAAAAAGCAAGATATCAATCCTGGGCAAACCAAAGACACAAGACTACAGATGCCATGGGCCAGGCATATGTCTTCTTAGAAGATTTGGCTGACAAATTAGATCTTAACGATGTGCAGGTAGCAGCAACAGCATTAAAGCAAGGATTAGACACTAACGATCCAAAAGTAAGAAGGCAACTAGGAAAAGCTATTGTCTCAGCTATAACAACAACCTACATAGACAACGGCAGCTATGTTAATTTCCTTGCTGACAATGTTGCAGAGCTTACAGGCGCAGCAAAGTATGGCATAATAAGAAAAGACCTGGTAGAAAAGGTATGGAGTAATTATCAGAAACTTCAATGATCGCAAAAGAAGTTATCTTATCAACCCAAACAGGGTTTGGGTCTGGAAGGATAGTATCTATTAAAGGATTAAGAGAGAAAGTGCTGCCATTTATTGAACAACTAGAGCATTTCCCAGAAGAGATAGAAAGAAGACTATCTAGTATATATCAAGGTCTTACTGCATATTCACAGAGGACAGGTAAGACAGCTGAAGAGCTTGAACAATTGGTGGCAGATGTAAAAAGCACTTTTGGAGAACATTTCCTTTACAAGAAGGGTGCTAGTGATATGGAACTAAGAGAAGCCATGATAAGTGACTACGGAGTTAGGCAGATGATGAAGGACTTGCGAGGTTACCCTGCTGAATTTTATGACAAAGACAAGGAAAAGACTACTGTTAACATAAGGACTGCACAAGAGGTGCATGCATTTGTGATTGAACACTCAAAGACCCTTGAACAGATAACACAAGACACCCCTGATTTCGCAGAGGCTCTTGCAGAGTTTGCAAGACCTGACACAATTGATTATCTGCAATCCAAAGGGCACAGCATACGTTCCCTGCTGTATACTACACAACTCCCAACCAGCGCCCGCATCAGCGATTCTCTTGCTGCATTGGTCTTAGAATTAAAGCCAGTGCTTGACAAAGCCAAAGAAAATAACCAGTCATCAAATGATGCTATGAGGACAAGATACCAGGAAATGGACTTCCCTGGCCAGGGCAAGATTGCAGATATAATCGAAAGACTACAACCCTTTTCGTTCCGAACAGAGACACAATACTATGA
>JAHJBD010000165.1 GCA_018813725.1 Nanobdellota archaeon
GCAGTATGAGTTTATTCCTTGATCATCACAGCATATCGCAATAGCAGGGATGCATCCCTTGCCGCAGCTCTGCAGGCCTGAAGGGCATTGTGATGCGTCTTTCTGTGCTGCGCAGCCGCTGATAAGAAGTATTGCAATCAGAAATAAGAGATAATTCACCTTCTTTTTTATGGATTCCAGTTCCATACTCTTATTATGGGATTAAAGTATATAAATGTTTTTGGGGTGCAAGAGGATTTTCAAAGTGAAGATTCTTTCATTTGCCAGTTATGATATGGATCAAGGCAAGTCCTAGAATCACAATATAAGAATAAAATGCTGTTGTCTCAAAATTAGGTATATATTCCTTTGCAATAATATTGAAAGGAGAATAGACAAGTGCAAGGCCTATGGCCACAAGAAGGACCATGCACAGCCACATTATAGGTGCCATGATTGTGCCGATATATGCCTTAGTTGTGAGGGTATTAATCAAAAGAACAAGGCCTGTCAATATGCTAAGATATCCTGCGATTATAAATGCGATCTCTATCTCATAATATAATCCAATATACATAGAAACAATGGTCAATATAGCAAATATTGGGCCGAATGTGGCATTGAAGGACAACCCTTTTTTGTTCATAACATGTGATTAGATAATAAAGTATATAAATATGATTGTAGGTCATTCCTGGTGGCACTCTTTAATAACCTTTAAAAATGGTGACCTCTTCTTTATAGAATAAATGTGATATTATGAAACTAGCCATAATCTTAGCAATTCTTATGATTCTTCTTTTAGGATGTTCACCATCAGAGCCGACAATAAACACCACCCCTGTAATATCAGGAATCCAGGAGCTAATGCTTGATGAAAAGGATCTTGATCAGCTTAGGATGACAACTGCTATCAGTGAATCAGACATCCAGATGTTTGAACTGAGCAATGGGACTAATTGCAGGACAGATGAGGAATATACTAATATTTTAGATTCATCAATAGGGCAATATAACATTTGTGTCTATAACATTCCCAGCTTGAACAATACCCAGATAATCATTGAATTGCAAAAATTTGCAAATTATGAAGCCCTGAATAACTCATACCAATATGGATCTTCCCACTTGTACAGTGTTGAAGGGATCATAAGCGAGAATGATTACGGAGATCAGAGCACATTCCGTGTCAACAATGAGAATGATTATATGGGAAATCTTAACAATAAGTCAATCTATTATTACCATCTTTGGTTTACCAAAGATGAGTTTATGGTTCATATCACTTCTAAAGGAAGCGAGGAAGCTGAAAGGTATATCGCAGATACTGGGCAGCTGATTCTGTCAAAGTTCGGGTGAGCGAGTCAATTCAGATTGTGCATAACACTGTTAGTTACCCCTGCCGTGACAAAGCTGGCGAGACAAGCAAACAGAAGGTTTGCGAAGAGTTAACTTTTTCCGGCAATCATATTTAAATAGTACTTTTCTAATTAGGGTGTTATGGATATTCGAAAAGCAAGATCGAAAGACATAAACGGAATTTATCAGTGCTTCTTGGACATGGCAGAGTCAGAAGATAGATCATCCAAAAAGATAGCTGGTTTTCTGATGAGCGTTCGAAAACGCAAGAAAAACTTCGAAACTAGCGCAAAAAAAGAATTGCTTCGTGAAATCAAAGAAAAAAATTCAATATATCTTGTTGCTGAAGAAAATCAGGAGATTGCAGGGTACATTTATGGAAGCATAAAAATCACTAAAAGCCCGTTCTTTGATTTACCTAAAGTCGGACACTTCAATGCGCTAGTTGTCAGAAAGAAATTCCGAGGATATGGAATATCCAAGCTATTGAACCAAGAATTAGAAAAATGGCTAAAAAAGCAAGGATGTAAAATGGTCTATTTAGAAGTTTTCTCAGAAAACCCCGCATCAGAACTATATCTGAAATGGGGATACAAAAAAGCCAATTACATCATGGCAAAGAAGCTATAGGCCGGAAAAAGTTAATTGAACATAACGATGTTAGTTTCCCCTGCCCTCGTGAGGCTCCTCGAAATAACGGAGTTATCTCGGAGCTGAGCAGAACAGAGATGGCAGGGTTCGAGTGAGCGTAGCGAACGAGAAAGTATGACTCAGGGTGGGCTCGAATAGAAACATTTATATACAAGTAAGTTATACCTTACTAAGGTGATATATAATGGAATATGCTATTGCAAAAGTTAGTACTAAAGGGCAGATAGTCATCCCTAGTTCCTTAAGAGGTGATATCCATAGCGGAGATGAGTTCTTAATGGTAAAGGA
>JAHJBD010000166.1 GCA_018813725.1 Nanobdellota archaeon
ATCAATTCGTCATATCTAGCAGGCTTCAGATAATTCACCTTAACCTCAACTACTGGCGCAATCAATCCCTTTTTCTCAAGTTCAGCATAGGTTATACCATTTGCCCTAAGTATCTCAGTCCTGCCTATCTCAAACCATTTTAAGTAGTTGGCATAATATACAACTCCTCCATGGTCAGTATCAGCATAGGTTATCCGGTGTTTAGTTTGATTTTTGACTGTCATGACCATTATCTCTTATAACTACTATAAAAATAATTCTATGGTCTTTTTGCCATATCCTCCATCAAAATCAATATCTTTTTATATCTAAAACATTCTAAAGCAAACATGCCAGAAGAATCAAACCAACCGATCGCTAATCCACAGCCTGCAAAGCCAAAGCTTAGCGAGACAGAACTAAAGATCCAGGCTATCAAGAATATTCTTGAGCTTGGAGAAAATGGGATAGGATTAGAGACATATGATAGTAAGCCAGCTCCTGCAGCAAATCCTGCCCCAAAACATAATAGTGCACAACCCTCACCAACTCCTCCAAAACCAGCTAATCCTCCTAAGGCACCAGCTCAAAATAAACCTGCTGCCCCTGGGCATAAGTTCAACCTTAAACAGCTTAACCCATTGCTTATCCTAACAGTTGTAGCGCTGGTATTCTTAGTAATCTTCTCATCTGCAAAGAACTTTAATATAAACTCAAATGCAGTAGCAGAACCAGAGCAGAATTCCATAGCACAAGTGAATAGGGTGAATGAGAGCCTGATCAGTGAGTTGGAGAAGGATATTGAGGAAAAGGTTGATGTAGCGATGAACAAAGACAGCGACAACATCGCAAACGACGTAATCGGTTTCTTCAAGCGAAAACTTTCAGGCAGCCCAGCTGAAGAGCCAAAAGACGATTCTGAAGATCCAGGACAGGTAGGTGATGATCTTGACCAAGAAGAAGAAACCTTGGAAGAATCTGTTCATGAAACAGAAGTACATATTGAAGAACCCCATCCAGCAAATACCACTGCTCCAGCAGATATTGATGTCCAGGAGATAACAGGCACCTTGATCAAGAAAGTTTCTTCATTGATTAAGATCTAGAACCATCTTTTCTTCTTAAAATAAAATATCATCCCAAAAACAAGGAGTGCCATTACCCCTACCATTACCCAAAACCCTATCGGGCTTTCTGAGCCAGGAAGTCCTCGAAAATTAGTGCCATATATACCTGAAACAACAGTCAAAGGTAAAGCGACAGTAGCTATTATGCTCAATACCTTCATCACTTCGTTTGTGCTCTGCGATACTTTGGTCATATACGCTTCAAATGTGCTTGTTATAGCTTCTCTATAGTTCTCAATAATATCATATACCCTGATTGCCTCATCATATATGTCTCTAAAATAGGGTAAAGAAGAGCTTGGTATGAACTTGTACCTTCTTTTGGCAAGGAAACCTATCTTCTCACGCTGTGGGAAAGTGATCTTTTTTATCTCCACAACCTTACGTTTGGTAGCGAGGATATCAGAAAGCAGGTTGGTGTCTCCAGTAAGGCTGATATGCTCATTAAGTGCCTCAATCTCATCATCTAATATCTCAAGGACAGGGAAGAACTCGTCTATCTCCATATCCAGTAATCGATGAAATACTGACTCTACTCCTTCTTTCATCAGGATTGCCAACTGCCCTGTTTCTCTTTTCAGCGTTTCAATATTCTCTCTGGCAAGATTATGTGCGCTGATGATAAAATCATCACCTATCACAAAATGCAGGGTTGCAAGCTTAATATTGTGAGCATCATTTGCAAGCGAAAAGAAAGTACAGAAAAGGTAATCGGGGAATTCTTCAACCTTTATCCTGCCAGAAGTACTTAACAGGTCCTCTGTTGTGACCGGATGCAGCTTGAATGTCCTTTGCAGCAAACCAGCTTCTTGTGGTGTAATTTTTGTGGCATCGATCCATAACTTTTTCTTTACTACCTTTGATAGATCCTTGATGTCAGCCTTTTTGATACTCTTATCCAGATAAAAAATCTCTATCATTTTAGTTAGGTTTGATCCTTGTATGCAGCCAGTGGTTCAAGAATATGAATATGCCTATAATTATTGGTGCCAGCCAGATAATTGTCCAGGCGCTTCCTATCGCTTTTCCCATCAGAGCAGTAAGGACAAAGAATGTTATGATACCAAGAACGATAAATGTCAATCCTAGGCTAGTCTGGTTATCCATGAATTTTATTACCTTCTTTGCTGCTTGTGATTGTGTATAATACAGGTACAACCTTCTGTCAAAGAACATCACGATTAATATGAATCCAAATACTGCTTTCCATATGATCTCACGGACAGGTGAGCCAAATATTATGGATGCGAAAAAGGCACCAGCACTAGTGTATAATATGTATGCCCATTGCTTGAATGCATTAAGCATCTTATCAGTAGGCGGCAAACCCGCCATTGTCTTCACATTCCAATAAGATACAGCCATGATAGTGAACAACAAGCCAGTTACAAAAGAAAATACGCTTGCAGTAAAATCAGAAGGATGTTCAAGCATTATCCTGACAAAATGCACAGATACTACAAGCAAACCTAGGTGGACAAAGGTGATCACTGTGTATTGCCTTGTCTTTGGCCTTGTCAGCTCTATCTGCTTGAAATGTATAAACCATATTACTGCTATAAATAGAAATATTGTGCCAAATATCAAAAGAGGGTCTAGTATACCTTCAACTGATTCTGCGCTGCTAATATTTAGCAAGGGTGTTGCCGCAAGGATCAATATCAGCCCATATATCAGCAAGGCAAAAAGGCCAATCCTTTCAGATTTATGGCTGGCGTTTTCTGGGGGCTTATTCACAAGCGCAGGATGTAAGGTAGATTTCTTCTGAGGATTGAAATAGGTCTCAAAAGGACCTCTGTTGAAATACAAGAAAACCACAATGAACCAGTAAGGCCTAAGGTTTGGTGTCACTAAAAGTGCAAGCAGAAAAGCTATACTTTCAAATAACATATGCTTTGAAGATACTCTTGCCCAGGTCCTTTCTCCTGATTTCTCTGCAGCCTTATTCAATGAAGACAAGAAATACAATCCTGAGATGCAGATGTATGCTAAGAATATTGTGATTGTTGCAAGGAAACTTCCTAACTGTGGCTGGATCTTCCATATACGTAGGAACTCTGTGAATGCTACAACCAGGAATCCGATAAATAAAGTGATGATAATAAATAGGAATGACGAATGGTCAAACCTGTTCATGAGCACCATGTGCTTATACCAAAACATTATCAAGAATATGAAAATCAGAACGAATTCACCAAGTGCTAGATAAGACCCTTTGGAGAAATCACCTATGTGCTCAAGAGGTTTAGCAGACATTGCTAATGCAAGCGCGAAAATCAAGTCAAAGAACAATTCTAACCATGTGACTCTTTTTTCAGCATTTGGATTAAAAGCTGCTAATAATGGCATATTTCACCTCTTCTTTTTTTATTGATGTATCTTATCCTGCAATAGAGGCTATATAAATCTTTTCATTAAGACCAACTGTTAATTTTGCTTTTAAACTGTTGATTCCAAAAGTTTAAATACGGGATATCTTTCCTCTCTAACATGGCATTACTGAAAAATGTACCAATTCTGAAAAGGATCCTGGATATTGGTTATACAATGCTTTTAGTTATATTTCTTAGCGCAATAGTAGGCCTAATATTGGCTTTTCCAGTGATGTGGCTGTGGAACTATGTATTTGGCGTTATATACACAATCAACGTATTTCAAGCATGGGCATTAAACGTATTATCCGGTATCTTGCTTGGAAGCAACACAAGGGGAAAATGATCGAAGAGATTGATGAGCTTAATGATATGATCTATTATTTTCAGGAACAGGCAATCCTGAAAGAAAATAAGAGATTGATCGCTCAGCTTGAAAGAAATGGTGTAAAGATCCGTGTCCAGCTTCCAAACCCAGAAGCTTCTTAGTCAATAATTATCAGAATATCTCCTTTGTTTACTGTATCATTCTTCTTTACTTTAACTTCTTTGACAGTGCCTTGCTTATTTGCTTTGATATCATTTTCCATCTTCATGGCAACAAGCTTGATTACTGACTCGCCTTTATTTACTTTGTCACCGACACTCTTAGATATCGACGCGATCGTGCCTGGCAAAGGCGCCCGTAAAACACCTTCATCAGCATCTGATGTCCCGTTACTCTCGATAATCTCTTCCTTGATGTTTTGTTTGGTCTCAACATCATATACA
>JAHJBD010000167.1 GCA_018813725.1 Nanobdellota archaeon
ACAAGACAGGCACCTTGACCAAGAACGAGATGACTATCACCAGGATATTTGTCAACAACAAGATAGTCGATGTCAGCGGCACTGGCTATGAGCCAAAAGGAAATTTCTTTGAAGAAAGGAATATTGTCAATCCAAAAAAATATGAGCTGCTTCTCAGGATAGGAGACCTATGCAATAATGCAAAATTAACAAAGGAAAAAGACAAGCATTCCATAGTCGGCGATCCTACAGAAGGCTCATTGATGGTTCTTGCAAAAAAAGGAAAATTTGAGAATTCACTTTTCCAGTTCATAGAAGAGCTTCCTTTTGATTCTGAAAGAAAAAGGATGTCAGTGATATTCAAGGATAAAAAGACCAAAAAGATACAAGCCTATGTCAAAGGCGCTCCTGACCTGTTGATAGACAGATGCACAAGCATGATAGTTGACGGCAAGGTCAGGAAGATGACTGCAGCTGACAAAAAGAAGATCCTTGCAATGAATAATCAGTTTGCAAATGATGCCTTAAGGGTTCTTGGACTTGCATACAAGGATGTTAAAGACAAAAGATACACGCTCGACAAAGTTGAGAATAACCTAACCTTTGTAGGCATGGTCGGGATGATCGATCCTGCAAGGCCAGAGGTAAAAGAAAGCATATTAAGATGCAAAAAAGCCGGAATCAAGGTCATGGTGATAACAGGCGACCATGCGATAACTGCTGCAGCTGTTGCAAAAAATATCGGATTATTAGACAAAGGGGACCTAGTATTGACAGGCAGAGACCTTGATAAGATGTCTGACAAAGAGCTCGAGAAAAATATCGAGAAGGTTAGGATTATTGCAAGGGCACTCCCTATCCAAAAATCAAGGATAGTTGACGCACTGCAGAAACTCGGCCATATCGTTGCGATGACAGGTGATGGTGTAAATGACGCACCTGCTATAAAAAAAGCAGACATAGGTATAGCCATGGGGATCACTGGGACAGATGTTGCAAAAGAAGTGGCAGGCGCAATATTAGTCGACGATAATTTCTCAACTATTGTTAACGCGATAAGTGAAGGTAGGAACATCTATGATAAGATAATAAAATCAACAAGATACCTTCTTTCCTGTAATGCAGGAGAGATCGTTTCTGTATTCATAGCAATACTCCTTAATTTCCCGCTTCCCTTGATACCTCTCCAGATCCTCCTCATGAACCTTGTCACTGATGGTCTTCCAGCGATTGGCCTTGGTTTTGAGCCGTCTGAAAAAGATGTGATGGAGAGACTGCCAAAAAATCCAAAAAACCATCCTATATCCATGCGTATGCTTTATCTGATAGTTATGTTCGGCATAATGATGGGTGCAGGCACATTGTTCCTGTTTTCGCAGTACCATAAGCAGGATCTTGTACTGGCCAGAACAATAGCATTCACAACTTTAGTTATGTTTGAGATGTTTGCTGTGCTTGGCAGCAGATCGTTCAAAGCATTTGGCAAGCTCAATCCTTTCAGTAATAGATGGCTGCTTTATGGAGTAGCATCTTCAGTAGTGATACAATTGTTGGTCATCTACTGGTCTGTCCTCCAGCCTGTATTTGGAACAGTGCCCTTGACATTGATGCACTGGCTGCAGATACTTGGAATTTCATCTTTAGGGTTCCTTGTGATGGAAGTGACAAAACTATTCTTAAAGAAAGATACATGATATCAATAATTGTCTCAAAGAAAGATACTGCCGGCATGAATATCAAAGCCTGCCTTGCTGATAAAGGCATTGATGCAATAACCATTGCACAGGATAGCATAGACGCAGACAACCTAGACCTGGATTCTGACTTATACATATTTGCGACAAAACATAAGTCTGCAGAAAAAGTCCCGTCATTATGCGTCCACACACCAGGAAACTGGCTCAAAGCAGAGCATGGAGGCTTTGAGAGCCAATTATGCATATCACCTGCCTTATGGATAAAATATGCATACTTAGGACTAAAAAAACAGGCACCAGAGCATAATGTCACACTTGAAGCGACACACCACGGCCCTTACCTGAAAAAGCCCGCGATGTTCATAGAGATAGGTTCGTCAGAGCAAGAATGGCAGAGAAAAGATTTGGGCGAGATTATCGCAAAGACGCTTGTAAACATAAGTAAAACAGAACCACAGCATCAAA
>JAHJBD010000168.1 GCA_018813725.1 Nanobdellota archaeon
AAGACTGAGGTGTTTAAGAAGATCGGCTTCTTGCCGGAGAGACCCTATTTCTATCCCAATCTCACGGGTAATGAGTTTCTCATGTTTATGGGAAGATTATCTGAACTGAAAAAAGTGTTGCAATCAGAATCTGACAAGAAGCAAGCAAGATTGCTCCAGAGATTTTTCAAGACTGGCAAGGGAGAGTATGGTGAAGGAGATATATTTCTCGGAATAAAGGTCCCTGTGCAAAGAAAAATCTCTAAACAGTTTAATGGATTGAGCCTCGACGAGATACAGCAGTTATTGGACAGCAAGGTCCATGAGCATAGGATGGTGGGGCTGTTTATCTTGATTGAGAATTACAAGAAAAGTGATGACAAAAAGAAGATATTTGATTTTTATCTGAGTAATACTTCAAATATAAATAATTGGGACCTTGTTGATCTTAGTGCGCCGAACATTGTTGGAGATTATCTTTTGGACAAGGACAGGTCAGTTTTGTATAAGCTTGCCAGATCTGATTTGTTGTGGGAGAAAAGAATCTCTATTTTGGCGACATTTGCGTTTATACGGGAAAATGATTTCAAGGATAACCTAAAGATTGCAAATGTCCTGTTGAACGACAAACATGACCTTATTCACAAAGCTGTGGGCTGGATGCTGCGTGAAGTCGGAAAAAGAGACCAGGAAGTTGAGGAAAAGTTCCTTAAGGACCATTACAAGTCAATGCCACGGACAATGCTCAGGTATGCTATAGAAAAGTTTTCTGAAGAGAAACGGCAAGATTACCTTAAGGGAAAGGTGTAAAGTCAGGAACCAAAAAGGATATTTTTCTGCTTTTTCTTCTCATTGTATGTGTAAGGGACATAAACTGTCTCAAGAGTATTTGGGTCAAGGCCAGTATAATACATGCAAGTTGAGACAGTCATCGGGGTTGGAGTGAATATCTGGACACTCTCTACATTATTTAGCTTCTTCATCTCTGATGCTAGGTGTTTAGCATGCCCCATAGTACTTCCAGGATGCGCTGTCATAAGATAATATTTTAAGGATTGTCTTTTTTCTTTGTTATGCTTTTCAAACGTTGATTTGAACTTTAGAAAGTCTCCTGTGCCTTTGTTCATGAGTTTGAGCACATCTTTTGAGAAATGCTCAGGAGCGATCTTTAGGCATCCGCTGATGTGATGCTCTGAGAGTTCCTTGATATATTCTTCGCTTGCCAATGCAAGGTCGTACCTTACCCCTGAACGGACAAAGATCTTCTTGATACCTTTTATCTTTCTTGCTTTTCTAAGTAGGCTAATAAGCTTAGAGTGGCTCTTATCTAGATTTTGGCAAGTGATGCAGGCACTATCTTTGCAAGAGCCGCAATCCATACCGTACATGTTTGCGCTTGGACCACCTAGATCATCTATGTAACCTTTGAAATCTTTATGTTTGGTCAGGCTTTCAATCTCTTTTAGGATTGAACCTTCAGATCTCGAGATTATCTTATTTCCCTGATGTAATGCTAATGAACAGAAATTACAGTCACCGATGCAGCCTCTGTGGGTCACAACGCTGAACTGAACCATCTTGAATTCTGGCATAGTTTTTGGGATATCTCTGGAATAATTCAGGCCGTATACATAATCTAGCTCTTTTGCTGTGTAATCGTGCATCTTGTGCTGCAACACATACCTATCGCCAGTCTTCTGAGCAAGATTATCACAATTAGAGAACATCACCTGCATCTTGCAGAATATTTTCTTATCAGCTGATACAGCTTCGTGTGAAGGTAATATAGTGAAATCTTTTGGGACTTCCTTTGAGATGATGCAGGTTCCTTCAATATCATCTAAGTTTTTATAATCATTTAGTTTTTCAGCAATCTTAGCAATCTGGTACTCTCCGCTGCCATATACAAGTATGTCTGCTCTTGAGTCAAGAAGGATACTTTTTCTTACTGCATTGTCCCAATAATCGTAGTGTGTGAACCGCCTCATCGAGGCTTCGATACCTCCGATAACTATCTTAGAGCTTTTGAACAGCTGTCTTAGCTTGTTGCAATAGACTATCACTGCCCTGTCAGGGATGCCTGAATCATAAGGGCTATTCTTGTCTTCACTCCGTTTCTTCTTTAATGGTGTGTAGTTTGAGAGCATTGAGTCGACTGCACCAGAGGTTACACCAAAAAATAGTCTTGGAGCGCCAAGCTTAAGAAAATCTTTATCGGTCTTCCAGTCTGGCTTTTCTATTATGCCGACAGTGTAGCCTTTGTCTTCTAGGACCTTAACAAGGATTCCAGCTACTGAAAGTGGGTGGTCAACATAATAGTCTCCTGTGACTATGATTATGTCATACTGTTTCATAGGTTATCAGAAATCATCTGGATATATAAAGGATTTGATGGAAATTAAAGGCTTGGGACAAATAGGCTATTTTTAGAATAAAAATAGCCCCGCCCAGATTCGAACTGGGGTCCCAGGCTGTTTTCAGAAAAAAAGAGTTTCTTTCTATCCACCAAAAGCCTGAATGATTTGCCTTCTCTTGACGAGAATTTGGCCGCTACACTACGGGGCTGTGATTATTATACCTCTTTATATGCTTGGCATTAGAAAAGCCAATCTCTTTATAAAATTTCCTAATAAATTTTTGCTGTGTCAAATACAATTGCTTACCCATAGAAATCTTAGATATGGGGTATCCCAACCGTAAAAAGGCTTCCCTGGTGTCTTTCATCAATTTTTTATTGTAATTCTTAAAACTTAACTGAAAAAGATTAGGATAATGTGGCTTAAGGGTATAAATACAGCCATCAGTATCAATTAGGCCCCTAAGACATGCTTTAAGATAAGTATTATTTCTTTTAATCCATTCTGGGATACCAACTTGGCTTTCAATCTTGTCCCCTGGTTTAAGCCCAATCCTGATTAAATACTCCACAAGTTGTCTGCTATGGACTATGATTAACATTTCTTTAGATTTCCTTTCATCAATTTTTGGAGCAATTGAGAATTGTTTCTGGATGATATTCCAAACATGCTTTGTTAGATATTCATAATCGTCTGTTTTATGTCCAGCTATCCTAAGCATGTAAGTAGCAACCTTTTTCCCTTTTTTGAAGCAATGAATATTACCATCACCAAGAATAATTCCCACTAATTCAGCCAAATCAACGTTTTTATGGGGTATATTGATACTTTTTAAAGTCCCAGAAGAATTTAACCCACCTTTAACAGTTCCCCAATTATCAGGTTTAATAGCAAGAATATATTTTTGGTAATAATTTTCTTGATCTAGTTTATTAAGAACGTGTAAGGGCATTAAGTTTTTTTCCATAGCCCATCCTTTTAGAGCCCCAGGGCTAACCTTAAGAGACTTTGCCAAGCCATCCCAAGCAATATTCTTTTTTGTTTTAATCTTGTAGATCAATTCTTTCTGTTTCCATTTTTTTAGTTCAACTTTCATAATTAATCACCTCAATTAAGCTAACAATTGGGTGATGAATAAAGAAATTGGAACATAAATTGATAAGGAACACCATCGTAATAAAGATAGGTTCACACTTTAAATATCTTATGATTGGCTGCTGAGAATATCTAAGTAAAGCTTTCCAGTGCTTCTTCTTCAACAAAATGGAGTTTTCCAGGAATTATAATGCATTGAGGGAATTTATCTATATCTGGAATGTCCTTTAGAGGTTTGTAGACAATAGTCGGATTGTCTGAACCTATCTGTGCGCATAAGACAGCCTTTGTATTCTGGTCAACACCCTTCTTAGTCAGATAATCAGCTGCTTCTTTACCAGACATATACTTATTGTTCTTAGGGTCAAGATCAAGCAGGAATAATGTGTGCAGACCTATTGATTGGTTTTGTTTCATCACTTCTATGGGTGAAGTCACATTCTCATTGTGATAAGGAATAGATGTTGTCTTGCCGAACTTGTAAAGTTCCAGACCAGTGATGCCGATCGCGTTCATGATTGAAGCGTTATGAATAACTTTAACTGGAATCCCTTTTTCTTTTGCCCTTAACCTTAAATCAGTATGGGTTGTTGCGCCAAATGGGTCACCAATAACTAGGAATGCAACATCTTTGTCTTTCTGCAAGATATCATCTGACTTTTGCTCGACCATCTCTCTGTCTGCAAGGATGATCTTCTTTCCGTAAAGTTTTTCCAGGTCATTTACTGAACATGCCAGTTTAGAGGTATAGCTTTCCAGATATACAAGATCACATTTCTTTACTGCTTCAAGGCCTTTGACTGTGATGTCTTTCTCATCATTAAGGCCTAATCCTATCAGGTATAGTGTCATGTATGGTTAGAATGAGATTTTATTTAAAAAATGATTGGTTATCTTTTTAAGATGGCAGCTAATTTCATTAGGATCATGAAGACAGATATAAGGAAAAAGGCTATTGCGACTGGAGATTCGTTCGCTTCAACATATAATACTGTCCATTGGGCAGAAAAAGGTGTAGCCTTTATGGAAAGTAGAGGGATATTTCCTTTAACACTGTCAAGCCCACAGATGCCAGCAATCAATAGACTAGGACTATACAGTTACTATTCTGGCGCCATAACTGTTGCAGGTGGCGATGCCGAAGGGCACATCATACGAGGAGAGAAAGAATACCACCTACCTAGAGAAGAATGGGAAGATAGATTAGGGTTTATGGTTAAAGAGTATCAAAATAAATGGAGTTTTAGCAAGAATGGTGCTTATTATGCCAGATTATTGCATTCAGCTGGATGGCATACAATTACAGAGCCTGGCAAGGATGGAAAACAAAGAAAAGCCAGTGTAGGTTCAAGATTACCACCATACTTATGTGAACTAATTGACAATTATGATCGATTAACAAAAGATAGCAGAACGCTTGCAGGGAAATACCTTAGAGATGTTATATCAGTATGGTTTGATACGAAAGGAAGAGTTGTTACTGAAAGGGGGGTAAGGGTAAGATTATTATCGCAACCGACAGAAGAAGACTTGAGAGAACAGGCTGAACAACTTGTGAGTGTAGTAAATAGCCTATACCCCAACGTGGGCCTTGACAAAGACAGAGATATAAACGTTGCAGAGATTAAAGACCCAGAGAAGAAAGGAGAAAATGTGTTTGGTGGTTATGTTTCTTTCTCTCTTGAAAAGTTGCTGGGTTTTCCTGCAAATGGAGCCACGCCAGTTAAGTTTGATATAAGGATTGAACCAAGGTGGGCTAGAAAAAAAGAAAAAAAGCCTTCACGAAAAACGATTGGGGGTGGTTTTTAAGTGAAGGCCAGAAATTCTTGATGAATTTAAAGCCTTATAATCAAAATAAAAAAATAGCCTTCACGAAAAACGATTGGGGGTGGTTTAATGTGAAGGCCAAGATTTCACTTGATTATAATATCTCTATGCCTAGCTCCTCGCTCAAGTGCTCTGCCTGTGGGCTTCTTTTCCCATATTCCATCTTGCCAAGGATCCAAGGTGACTTAACACCTGTGATGATTGTCATGATGGTCATCTTTCCTTTCAGGTCTTCTGCAACTCTTGCGCCCCAGATTACGTTTGCATCTGGATCTAAGCTTTCTGTCACTAGTTCACCAGCTCTGCTGATCTCGTCAAGTGTCATATCTGGTCCGCCAGCGATGTGGATCAATGCACCTGTTGCGCCTTTGTAGCTGATATCTAGCAATGGGTTACTTAGTGCGCCCTTAACTGCTTCTTCAACACGGTTGTTTGTGTCTGATGCGCCTACGCCGATAGCTGCTACTCCGCCGTTTGTCATTATCGCTTTTACGTCTGCATAATCAAGGTTAACCAAGCTTGGTACTGCGATTGTCTCTACAATCCCTTTGATCATTGTTGAGATCAGCTCGTTTGCAACTGCAAATGCTTGCTGTATAGGAAGGTTACCTGCTATTGCTACCAGCCTATTGTTATCGATTACGATTACTGTGTCTGAGACCTGCCTAAGCTGCTGCAGACCGAATTCTGCTTTGTCAACCCTGGCTCTTTCAATCTTAAATGGCATTGTTACTGTGCCAATTACGATTGCGCCTGCGTCTTTTGCAACCTGAGCAACGATCGGTGCTGCTCCAGTACCTGTTCCGCCGCCCATTCCTGCGCAGACAAATACCATGTCAGAACTTTTCAATGCTTCTTTGATCTCTTGTAAGCTTTCTTGAGCGCTTTCTGCTCCTCTTTCAGGGAAGCCGCCGCAACCAAGTCCCCTTGTTACGCCTCTTCCGATCAAGAATTTTCTATCAGCATCAATGATATTTAGATGTTGTTGGTCTGTGTTGGCCGCAAGAATCTCAGCGCCTTTTATTCCTTTTTGGTAAAGCCATCCTACCATATTGTTTCCAGCACCACCTACACCGAAAACTTTGATGTTTGCTTGCCCTACCTGTACTTGGTCAAAACTATTTTCTTTCGCGTGCCTTAGCGCACTGTCGATAATTACGTCCATTTTTTTGTCTCCCCCCTTGTTGTGTTGCCTAATCTATATATTCCGTTATATACTTACGAGTACCAAAAGGTATATAAGGAAGTTATCCCCTTACTTCTATTCAGAAACAGCCAACGTACGCCATACGTTCAGAGCATCGCCAAATGCTCAAAGTGTTTCGCCAAAAACACATTGTTTTAAGTTTTTCGCCAAAAAAACTTAATTTTTAATAATTTCTATAACATAGCTTATATTTAAAGTTTTCGTTTAGATAGTAATTTATCGTCGAGAAATCAATTATTTTTGCTTGTTTGCCTGTTTTTCCTTAAATTCCTGAAATTTCTGTTTTATCTTGCCAGCTGCCCTATCCAATGCTTTTGAGGTCCTTTCCATTGTTTGAGGCATCTTTTGGCTGTAATAACCCCGCATAGGCAATTTTCTTTTTGCATTAAATTTCTCTAGAAATATCATATGCTGAGGTTCTATCCTTGGAGGCATATCAGGATCCTCGTCGCTGTAACCTACAGTCACAACACCTATCGGAAGGTCCTCTTCTGGAAGCATGACTGACCTTCTTAAGAGATCGTCATCAAAAGCACCTATCCAGCAGCTCCCAAGGCCCTGGTCAGTTGCAGCAATAAGCATATTTTCAATCACAGCTGTAGCGTTCTGGATAGTGTAAAGATGCTCGCCCCTGCCACTGTAGAACCGTGCACCGACAGCTGGCTGGCCGATGACAACAATGATAGTATCAGCTGATTCTATCCATTTTTGGTCATAACAGGCATGAGAGATAAGTTTCTTGTTTGCAGTCTCTTTGACAACCACCAATTTCCAGTTCTGGATATTTCCAGAGGTAGGAGCAAACCTTGCAGCGTCAACAACATTAACTATCTTTTCCCACTCTACTGGCTGGTCTTTGTATTTTCTTATCGACCTTCTCTTCTTTATCGCTTCTAAGGTATCCATCAGAATGTTTTTATATGAGTACTACTATTTAAGTTTTATGAAATACTCAGAGCTGGTTTCAGTCTATAAAAGATTAGACAACACAACAAAAAGGCTTGAGAAGACTCACATAATCTCTGAATTCCTTAAAGATATCAAAGATAAAGACACAAAGAAGATAGTCTTGTTGATCCAGGGCAAGATATTTCCTGACTGGGATGACCGAAAGATAGGTGTTGCTTCAAGGCTTGTGTTAAAGGCGATAAACAAAGCCACTGGGACTGCTTCTGAAAAAGTTGAGAAAGAATGGAAAAATACAGGGGATCTTGGCATCGCTGCTGAGAATCTTATCAAGAAAAAGAAGCAAGCTACGCTTTTTAGCGCTGAGCTTACAGTCACAAAAGTTTTTGATAATGTGCAGAAGCTTGCCACACTTGAAGGAGCAGGCAGTGTCGATCATAAGATATCGCTCATCGCTGAACTGTTAACATCTGCAAAGCCAGAAGAAGGCAAGTATATAGTCAGGACTGTTCTTGAAGACATGAGAGTTGGCGTTGGAGAAGGAAGCATGAGAGATGCGATTGTCTGGGCTTATTTTGGAAAAGAAGCAGGTGTCAAGTATGTTGATGGTTCAACTGAGATAGAAGACAGAGCAGAATACAACAAGTATGTTGATGCAGTGCAAAGAGCATATGACCTCACCAATGATTTGGGAGCTGTGACTGAAGCTGCAAAAGATGGCCTTAAGAAACTTGAGAGATTAGAGCTTTCTATAGGAAACCCCATCAAAGTTATGCTTGCATTACGAGTAAAAGATGTTAAAGAGGGGTTTGAGAGAGTTGGAGTGCCTGCTCAGCTAGAGTATAAGTATGATGGATTTAGGATCCAGATCCACAAGAACAAGGATGAGATCAGGTTATATACAAGAAGGCTTGAAGAGGTCACAAGCCAATTCCCAGATGTTGTAGAATTTGTCAAAAAGCATACAAAAGGAGATTCATTCATCTTAGACTCTGAATGTGTAGGTTATGATCCAAAAACAGGTAAGTATCTTGCTTTCCAAAAGATTTCCCAGAGGATAAAAAGAAAGTATGATATTGAAGATATGGCAAAGAAGTTTCCAGTAGAAGTAAATGTATTTGATGTGATCAGCTACAATGGAAAGAATATGATCGCCGAACCAATGTCTGAGAGAAGAAAGATAATAGAAAGAATCGTGAAAAAAGTTGAAAAAAAGATCCTGCCTTCAAAGCACATCATCACTTCAGATGAAAAAGACGCTGAAAAGTTCTACAGAGAATCATTAAAGGCAGGAAACGAGGGGATAATGCTAAAATCCCTGGAAAGCCCATACAAGCCAGGAGCAAGAGTAGGATTCATGGTAAAACTTAAACCAGTGATGGACACTTTGGACCTTGTTATCGTGGGAGCTGAATGGGGCGAAGGTAAACGGTCACATTGGCTTTCTTCATTCACTTTGGCTTGCGTTAGTGATGGGAAATACCTTGAGATAGGCAAGATGGGAACTGGGATCAAGGAAAAGGCTGAAGAGGGAGTCTCTTTTGAGCAGCTGACTGAAGAACTTAAGCCACTGATCATATCTGAGAAAGGAAAAGAAGTGACTATAAAGCCAAAGATAGTGGTTGAAGTGAAGTTTGAAGAGATACAAAAGTCCCCTACATATTCATCTGGTTATGCATTAAGGTTTCCAAGGTTAGAAGGGTTGAGGGAAGACAGGCATGCTAAAGATGCGTCAACCTTAGAGATGGTTGAAGATTATTATGAAGGGCAGAGGGGACGATGATTCAAAGAAGGCGCCCTAGCAATTCCCGATATAATATACATGTATCCTTATACAGTTGATTTGCCCCGGTATCGTTGCCGGTGTTCCGCAGAATTTCTGCAAGGCCTTCTGTTGCCACAATAAGGCTCTCCAAAATATCAGCATCATCTGGAAACCTGTCCCTAGCTGACTGGAGAGTTGCGATAGCTTCGTTATATCTGCCTGCATGGTACAATGTACCGCCTAGATGGAGAGGAATGCCTGAAAAACCAGGGTTAAGCTTTTCTGCCTGGCGGTATCTGGCTACCGCTTCTAAATATCTACCCTCGTGACATAATTCCCGCCCTTCCTCATAAAGTTGGGTCCAATCATTTGGTTCGTCAACAGAAGGGTTTATCTCGCCTGATGCAGTAGTCATTTCATCTGCAGGCATGGCACTAGATTCAGCATATGCCTGATCAGAAGCCCTAACAGGTTTGAGATTCATTCTGTGCTTGAGCAGCAATTTTTTAGCCATCTGAATCCAGATTGAAATGCTTTTAAAATTTATAAAGATATAGATACTACTCGACGAGCCCAAGAAGCTTTTTCTTTTTTATCCTTAACTCAGCGATCTTATTTCTGCACTCTTCTTTTTTTAGGCGGCTTTCTTCAAGCTCTTTGTACAGGTCCTTGTTCTTCTGTATTGCCTGCTGATATAGTATATTAGCTTCACGGATCTCCTGCTTAACCTTTTCAACCTCGTTTAGGTCAACACTCCTCACAGGATGAATCTTCCGATATTCTTCTATCTCTGCAGGATTAAGTTTTCCTTCTTGCACCAGTTTCTTTTCTTCTTCTGTCAGTTGTATAACCATCTTACTTCCAATTTTTGTTCTTATAATAAAGGTAGAAATTTAGCGAGAATCCCCACCATCCTATCAAGATAATATATGAGATCAGTATCTGGCCTAGGAAGACGTGATAGATACCCCAAAATGATAGCAATAGGAATATAAAAAACCTTAAGATAGGATTAAGCATGATGTCTGTAAATGACCTAGATCCGTGCTTAGACTTATGCATGAACTGCAGGTAAGCCAGGATTATTGTATACTGGATCCAATAGAAAAAAGCGACAAGCGGAAAAAGCTTGTATAGTCCGCCGTCAAGACCAGTTAGGTTTGTGACCAATCTTGTGATCCAACTTCCGATAACTCCAAAAAAGACTATAATCGAGATTGTAACAAAAGCAGCCTTTGGATGTTTCTGTGGTGTGTATACCATTATTTGACTTTGCTAGGCAAGATATATAAATATTTTGATTTTAGCACTGTTATGGACAAGAATGAAAGAATAAAGAAGATAATCTCTATCTTAAAGAAGAATTATGGGAATACTATGCTAGCATCACTTTCTGAACTGGACAGTTGGAAGATATTGATCGCAACTATCTTGTCAGCAAGGTCAAAAGATGAGCAGACAGAACCTATCGCACGTGAACTCTTTAAGAGATATAAGAATGCAAAGCAGCTGGCAGCAGCTCCAATCAAGGATGTTGAGAAGATAATCAAGAAAATAGGATTTTATCACCAGAAAGCCAAGTATATAATCGAGACATCCAAGATGGTTATCTCAGAGTTTGATGGCAAAGTGCCTGATGATTATGAAAGATTGATGAGATGTCCAGGTGTTGGAAGAAAAGTTGCAGGGTGTGTCTTGGTCTATGCCTTTGGAATCGCTGCTATCCCTGTAGATACACATGTACACCGAATATCAAACAGGTTAGGTTGGGTCAAAACAAAGGATCCAGAAAAGACAGAGGTAGAATTATTGAAGCTGGTTCCAAAAAAGCAGTGGTTTTTAGTAAATGATGTCTTGGTCAATCATGGGAAGACTATCTGTGCTCCAATATCCCCATTTTGTTCAAGGTGTACAATTTCAAAGTATTGCCCTAGGATAGGTGTTGAGAAAAAGCGTTAGAACCGGATATTTTTTTCTTTAAGGTATTTGTCAACATCTTCTGGTTTCTTGAAAAGCGCTTTGGTCTCTTCGTCCTCATTGGCTTCGCATTCTTCAGTGGTATATTCGCGGCAGACTTCGGGCCTATTCTCATAATTATCACACTTGTTATCGTTATTCAAGTGTTTGCACCTTGTTGAAATCTGGACAACCCAATCATCATCTGAATCAAGATATACTTGAACACCTTTATGCAAAAGCCACCACTTGATCTCGTCCCAGTCCTCTTTATCTTCAGGCTCATCAATGATAACTGTTATGTATTTGCAGCATTTTCCATTGCATGTGTGACACAAAACCATAGATTAAAGAAATCTAGAGGTGTTATTTAAAGTTAATGATTTAAGTTTTGGGCACACATGATCAGCAATGGGCTTGAGATTTATCACATCTTCCTCGTTATATTCAATTAATAGTTTTAAGTAATACTCATCCCCAGAACCTTTATACATCTTCCATAGAGATAATGGGTCGCCGTCATACATCTTTTCCACAATCTTATTTTTCCTATTTATACCAAGCTGTTTTTCAACTAGTTTTAAGCCGCCAGCAAGACCAACCCTTTGGCAAGCAGACCTAAGGTCAAAACTGGGTATATCTGGAAGGAGCTTTGGGTATCTTTTTGAGATGTATGGTAGGTCAAATGTTGCACCATTGTAGGTTACTATTAGTTGGTATTTTTCAAGTTCACGCTTTAGTGCCTTCGGATCCATATTTATCATGGTCTTTGTCTCTGTGCCATCATACAGCCCGACCAAAGTTATGTCATCAAACCTGCTGACACCCGTTGCCTCTATATCCAAGAATACTGCTTCATCACGGAATTGCTCATAAAGCCTCCAATTTTCAGAACTTGGCAGATTGAAGAATGTACTATTGTTTTGGTATAGTGCAGACCTTGCTTTCTCAAGCTGCCGATCATAATACCATTTTCTTTTGCTGGATATGCCTGGGATATTCTTTGTTTCAAGGAAAGATTTCCAGTCAGAGATTCCTTGCTTGTAAAGGTTTTGTTCCAGTTTTTTACCGATACCTTGCAGGAATAGGAATGAGTTATTTAACATGAAAGGGAGTATACTCTAATAGTATTTATAGTTTTTCAAGCATATCTAAAGAACTAAAATGCTCTTCTGCACAATCTTTGCAGTAAAACTCGCTTGAGCCTTTGATTGAGAATTCAGCTGGGTCTTCACAGATTATACATTTTTTCATATGGCTTTTCTCATAGGCCTTTTCTTAAGTCTCATGAATAACATTCCGCACTTTGATTCTATTTGCCTATGAATGTAAAAGCCCTGGTGCTTTGTGATAATATCTATGATTGAAGTTTCCAATCATACACCCCCTTTTGGTGGAAAATCCACCCCCACTTCTAGAGGTTATGATGGAATCAATGGTTTATATATATTATGGTATTTTAATCAGGGATAAAAAGACTAGTATACTATTTATTACGTCTAGATTGCTTAAATTCGTGAATTGCCTTCTTACCATAGATATGGGCGAAGACTGAGAGATGCGCGAAGGCATAGATGAGTATCAAGCTTTGAGTAAACTCAATTATCAGTGACCTCGTCATGAAAGAAAAAAACCATTTGATAAAGGCTGACTGGTTTGCTATCAATAATATAACTGTAATGAATATTGAGATAAGATAGTATATTTGCATATTTCTCTGCTTAAGGTCTTTTGTTATCGCTAATCCAAGGATGATCCAGATTGAAGCGTTGATCAAGAGTGTTGGCATTGAGATGATATTCAAGCCTAAAAGCAATGCTACTGAGATTACAAGGACAATAAGCACGAAAAACTCTATCATAAGCTTGAATTTGCTTACCTATTATTTATATTTTTGCAAAAAGTTTATAAAAATACGAGATAAGTGAAACTAGAATGGCAAGCGACGCATTATTACAGATCGGTTCTGTAGTAGTTGTAATATTGATATTTGCAACTTTGCTGCTATCTAAAAAGTTACACTATTTTGTAGCAGGACTAACATTGATAGCTATAGGAAGCCTTGGCTACATGTATGAAAACGGGATGACCACATTTAACATAGATTCGTTACCAGTTTTAAACTTTGCAGCATATTTTTTTGTTCTTTTTGCAGGAAAGGATTTGCTCATAGAAGGGTTCAAAGAGAAGGAAAATCCAATGAAATGGCCTAGCCTTATACTTGCCATAGTGCTTATCTTATTTACAACTGTAAATACATTGCATAAGATGAGTGTAATCGATATATATCTGGATTATCCTCCGATCGTCTCGCATGTGATATATATAATCAGCGGATTGTTCCTCATAATAGGCATATTTACCTTACTAGCGACGAGTGAAACATGAGATTAACAGAAGAACAAAAGAAAGTACTGTTTGAGAAAGATACAGAAGCACCATTTACTGGTAAGTTTCTGAAGCATACTGAGAAAGGGAATTACACTTGCGCTAACTGCGGCAATGAACTGTTTTCTTCTTCAACTAAATTTGATGCTGGATGCGGCTGGCCTTCATTTTACGATGCCAAGAAAGGTTCTGTAAAGTATATTTCTGATGAAAGTCATGGGATGAAACGCATTGAAGTGGTATGTGCTAAATGCGGCGGACACTTGGGGCATATATTTGATGATGGTCCAAAGCCTACTGGTAAAAGGTATTGTATCAATTCTTTAAGTTTGGAGTTTAAGAAGTAGGTTTATCCTTTAGCTAGACAAATTTGAGGATAAGTATTTATCACTTAAAAGTAGTACATATAGTAAAGTTTATATAAACTGTGCCCTTACCATAAGATTATGCCGCACATAACAGTACCTTATGAAAAATTGCAGGAAGACTTTGTGAAGGTTAGTCTTGAGAGGACCGGCTCGTTAAAAGGATATGCTAATTGGTATTCAATAGGTATTCCAGCAAGGGATATGTTAGATTTCTATGTTGCAAAAAAACACATGGAAGGAATGTTAGAAGGCCAATATG
Source organism: Nanobdellota archaeon (assembly GCA_018813725.1). Lineage (GTDB taxonomy): Archaea > Nanobdellota > Nanobdellia > Woesearchaeales > JAHJBD01 > JAHJBD01. The sequence goes on from JAHJBD010000168.1 coordinate 14,108, forward strand.
ATCTGCCGCTGGTATTTACAATTGCAGCGCAAAATGAAACTCCTATTCGGCCACGCGTTACAGAAACTGTATCATATAAGTTAGGGCCTGTAAGCAGACCAGAAACACTAGGGATAATAACTGAACAGATATTAGCAGAGAAAGATCATTACAGAGCATTGCTTAATGATGCTGCTTAGAGATAAAAATGCATTACATGCAAAGATATATTGCACACACTGGACTGGATCATCCCAAAGCAGATCTTGATAGGATGGTAGACCGGGTCAGTTCTTATCTTTCTCAAAACGGATTAGAAAATCTTGATGGAGTGTATCCAATGAAAACAGTTTTTGCTTCAAGGACTGAACCTGCGATGGCGATTCTTGAAGAACACTATGGGCTTCCTGCATTTGGACTTGACATTCTGACGTATGGCAGCCAGGAACTGTTAGAAGGGCTGGAAACAAGCTGTGGATGGCTAGCACCTATCGGACCAAGGCATCAGGTTGGATGAATTCCCATAATATATGCAGGTCTCAAGATTAATGTGACCTACTAAACTCTTATCAGAGGATTATAAGCTCTAGACTTCATATCTTCCACTGCCTTGTGCGGGTCTCTTGGAAAGGTTGTCGCCTGTTCAAAATGAGTCTGTTTATGCCCATTGCATGGAAATACATGCGCATTATCTCCAACCCCTGGATGCACGTTCAGGGTTGTGCAGGTTGCATATCTGTCCAGAATCCGTAGCATCGCAGGACCATCCCTTTCAGAACTGACGATATTTATGGTTGGCATTGCAAGTCTTGCGAAGGCGTAGACTAATTCGGTAAACTTTTCATAGTCCCTTGATACGATTATTTCCTCTCTACCATCGCTGTAGACTCCTCGCTTCAGGAAATAAGGGATCTGCACTCCAATATTGGCAAGCTCATTTGCGCTTGGCAAACAAACCCTCGCAGGCATCTTTCCATGGATATTTTCAAGCTCTTCTGCATGCTGCCTTAATGATTCAACCTCTTCAAGGGGAAACCTGTGCAATCCGAATAGCACCCCAATGCCTACATTATCAAACCCGGCTTTGATCGCTCGTACCTGTGACTGCCTCCTAAAATCATAATCTGACTTAGGCCCTTTTGGATGCATCGAAGCGTATGTTTCTCTGCAATAAGTCTCCTGGAATACCCTAAACTGAAGCGCAGTGTCTTTGACAGCTCCTCTCATCTTCCTAAATCCTTCTTCTGTCGCAGGCTCTATATTTAGGATTATCTCGTCCAGACCCAATTGGTCAAATCTTTCTAAGAAAGGGACTATCTTTTCTGGAAGCCTTTCTCTTCCAGGTGCGCTCCCGCTGAGGTAGCACATATGCGTATGGCCGTATCCCATAACTGCAAGGGTGTCAGCTACTGCCTGATCAACAGAAAGTTCTCTCAAAGGATAATCGTCTCCGGATTCAATCGTTTTTTTCCTGTTAGGCACGCTTCCAGGACAATATTTGCAATGGTTGATGCAAGCATCCCAAAGATAGCTTACTCCATAGAAATGAATGTCCTTCCCAAATATCAATTCACGCATCTCCTGAGCTTTCTCAAAGATGCCCATCTCTTGTGCCTTTTTATATACCTCGCTGATCGATCGAGTGTTCTCAAAGTCCAGCTTTCTTGAAAATCTGATGAGGAAATCCTGATAAAAGATTGTTGCTTCTTTGATTTTAGCCTGAACATCAGGTTGGGTAATGTCTACATGGTATTCTATCTCTGGATGGTAGGCTGTCATTTTTGGCCCTCAGCTAACACTCTAAATGAATCATAGAATTTATTTGAGCGATACATGCTAAGAGATGCGCTTAAAAAATCCCTTGCTTTACATTTAGGAAGAACAACCAGCGCTGTCTTTGCGGATTTTGCAAACAATCTAGCTAAATCTTTTACCTGTTGGATGCCATTTATCCCTACAAATGCTTCGGTGACTGCAAGGCAGTCTTGCTGAGCAGCATCAAGGCTGCCTTTTACCTTTTCTACTGTTTGTTTTTCTTGTTCATTTCCCTGTGTAAGTATCAGATAAGCCGGATAGGTGATGCACCCATGCCTTAGGTCGCTATATTGGTCTTGATATACTTTTCCTACGCTTTGTTTTCCGACTTTGTAAGGTAAGAAATCACCTAAGTCATTGATGATCTGGACCATTGTCCCATAGTTTCTTCCAAACTCACCTAAAGCCCTGACTTTATCTTCATCTACTCCTGCAAGGATTCCTGCAATCTCTGCAATATTCTTCATAAAGACACCTGTTAAACCTTCACATCTTTGTACATAAATGTTAATATAATCGCCATCAATATCCCTAAGATGATTGCCGTCAGCGTATTGTCCAATTCCGCTTGTAAATCTGTTTATCTCGCTAAATCTGTTGCACACTGCAAGAAAATCCTCTAAAGGCAATTTTTTTCCATCTTTGATAAGCAATTCCTGAGCTAGCTCCCTCTGTATCACAGAAGCGATGCATTCGTTGTTTCTTTGCAGTTTTGGCTTTTCCCCGCCTTTATCATCAAGGACATAGTTTAAAACGTATGTTGAGGTGTTCAGCATCTCGATCGCAGCAGCGATATTTTCATACTGCCCCCAATGATTTCCACCAGCAGCTTCATATGCAAACCTGAAAATTGCAGGCCTAGATTTCGGCCTGTTGCTTTCTGCTCTTTTTCTTGGCAAATCCAAGATCAAATCGCAAATATCGCCTTTGAACTGTGATGTGATGGTCTCCAGTATTATCCTGTCTACAATATCTGAGGTTTCCTTCATCATCCCAAAATATTCATCTGCCAGCATCTTCTATCCCCTTATCTGATGATAAGCAGCATCAATAGCTGCAATCAATTCATTTGATTGGGTGCCTTTCTCAAAGTAGGCGTTAACTTTACAGCCAGCCAACAATCTTGGGATGTCCTGATCTTGATTAGCGCCCATCCCAGAGAAAAGGCTGATATCTCTTCCAAATCCATGATACCTGAAGAATGAAACCAATACCCTCGATGAGAGATCGTCTAACCTGCCAGCTTGCCTTAATGCAATATCCCTCTCATCAAGCATACCATCTTGTACAATGTAGAATACCTCTTCCTGATGCTTTTTGTACAAGTGCACAGCATCTTTAAATGTGTGGGCAAATACCACACCATATTCTTTTGTCCTTAACGATCTTGCTAATGAATCACAAAATGGTTTATTGTCATCTATGATCATGACCATCCCATTGTTTGCTTTCTGGCTGCTATGCAGAAGAGCATATCTCTTGATAAGTTCGGATAATTGCGAACCGTTGTCCAGCAAACTGATCCTGCCGACACAAAATGGGTCTTGTTGTAATCTTGCGGCAATCTTTTTATCTGGAGTTGCATACTGTGCTGGATTAATCTTGACCATCCAATCTTCGGCATTTCTGTAACTGCCAGATAACCAACTGTCCAAAGAATCTATGTAGATGATTATCGGCTTATCCAAACCAGCATAAGATCCGATTTCCCAGCTGCAATCCCTTCCAACTGGCGTCACTGCTAACCCAATATCAGAGTACAGGATCTCTGCCCAATCTCTTAATGCTGCCTGCGGAGGCATCCATGGATGCTGGTCATAAGGATTATGCTGGTGCGGAACAAAGCATTCTATCTCAGAACCAAGGCGGCCTACTATCTGTTCAAGCCTTATTTGATTCTCTTTGGCTATTCTCCCTATCACATAAACCTTGGCTTTTGGCGCATCAACCATGTTAATCATGATATAGTAGTAACAGTGATGTATAAAAAG
>JAHJBD010000169.1 GCA_018813725.1 Nanobdellota archaeon
TATAAGGAACTCAGCGAAGAGGTCCAGTTTAGTGTTTTCAAGGAAGCAGTCTTATTGTACAGTTTTATTGAGTATTATTTTAGATATTTGTTTCATGTCTGTCCCAAATTGAGAAATGGAAAGTTAGTTGTAACTGATAGATATTTTTATGACCTATATGGACAGAATAATTACTCTGAAAAGAGCTTAATTGTACCATTACTTCTGAAATTGTTTCCAAAGCCAGATTATACATTTATCCTGGATGCTGATTATGATGTTTTAACCAAACGTGACAAAAATGTGAAAGTTATGTCTAAGGTCAGCACAAGAGATAAAGTAAGACGAGTACACAAAATTGAGGACCTTCAAAGGCAGAGGCAGAGGTATGCTAAATTAAAGGGCAATAAGATTAACACTGAAAGATCGGTAAAAACAAATGTCCAGATCATAATCGATACAACATGGAGATCTTTGATAAGATGAAGGAATTTATTCAGACTTGGTCGAAGAAGAAGGTCAATGGCCAGAGTTTTGATGTTCTGTTTAAGATAGAAGGAAAACCAGTATGGTGGTTTTATAATAGGTTTTTCTTACCACATGTTATGCCTAAGCAGATCAATACTTTAGGCAAAAATGATCTGACGATAATTCAGAAGACCAAGTATTTGTTAATGTCTGGTATTTTCCCAAAAGTGGTATATCTTAATGAATTAAAAAAGATCAGAAAGGCTAAAAGAATCAAGAGGTTTTCTAAGGATAAAAAAGCTTTGTTCTTAACTTATTCTAACCATATCCTAGAAGATCATAAGATATTTCGAATACAAAAAGTAATAGATAATCTGGTTAAGGTTAAACCTTTTCCGTTATTTGCCTGTCCATTATCTAGTGCAGATGTAAGCAAGATAAAAGAAAAGGACAATATATATTCATATTTTGATGAAGAGATATCAAGAGAGGCAAGGGTTATTAGCAATGAGCTTGCCATAAAGTACAAATCACTTGATAAGAAGACCAAAAAATTGATGCTTAAAGATGGTAAGAAGAGCTATTGGCCCATCTTAAGATATCCGCTAAATTCTTTCTTTTCAAAAGAGTTCCTATATCTGGTTATTTTGTATTACCTAATATGCAAAAAAATAATTGTTAAACAAAATGTTAAAGTTGTTGTGTTAACAGCACAGAATGGTTTGTTTGAGAAATGCCTGCTTGCAGCTGCCAATGAGTTGAAGATCAAATCTGTTTTCATACAACATGGTATGGCTCTTGGGGATGGTCTTGAAGACTTATCAGATTTTAGTAAAGTGGCTGTTTTTAGTAGATACTATGAAGATAAAATTGGATCAGATAATGCAGAAGCGGTTGGACCTGTGATTTTTGATGATATTGCTAGGTTTAGAAAAATTCCAAAACCAAACAAGAAACATATACTCATGATAACATCTCCCATTGTGGAGGATCTTCAACTTGACAAGAAAAAGTATTTTGTGAGAGTAGATAAGGTAATTAAAAGTGTGAAAAGATTTGAAGGGTACCTTACTATTAAACTGCATCCAAGGGAGAAATTGAATATGGAGTATCAAAAGATATTGAAGAAATGTAAGTTAGAAGCTAAAATCCTTAAGAACCTCTCTAAGGAAGAATATTACAAATTAATTAGTAATAGTGATATTATCATCAATTTCGGTTCAACAGCAGCAATTGAAGCTATGATCGTCAACAGGCCAATCTTAACAATAAATCTTGATAACCGTAAGAATAATCAAGTGATCAATTCAAGATGCACTATGAATATTACCTATTTGGATGATATTTTTGCAGCTATTGATAAGACAATTAAGCAAGATCCAATTTATGTTAAGAAGAGAAATGATTTTATCAAGAGATATTGTTATAAAATTGATGGGAATTGTGGCCTGAGGGTTGCAAGATTGATTGAAAGATTAGCTTAAGTTCTTGTTTGCCAATGCATACTTTCCCCTGTTTTCTCATTAAACCACTTTTTGCACTTATTGCAGAAAAAGCGCGCAAGACCGTTTCTTTCCTTACCTCTTTTAATAATATTAAATTTACCATTAACTTTCTGGCGCAGGGTTTTGCAGATAGGACACATAACATATAGAATTCTCTCGTCAATGACCTTACCTTGTTTTAACATATTGTAGTTAGATAATGGCAATTATTATAAAAACTTTGTTAATTACTGGAAGATTACACAAAAGCGCGCAATCCCCAAAACATTTATAAATACCCGCAATATCCTGTGATTAACAATTTAACTCGGAGGGGAATAATATGAATCTTAAGGAACAACTCATAACAGGAAGAAAAAAGCTAGGTGTATGGGGGCTAGGATATATAGGCTTTTCATCTATCGCATACTTTGCCAGGGCAGGCATAACCTGCTTAGGTACTGACCCACTTCAGCACAGGGTGGATGATGTCAATCACGGTAAAGTCACAATACCCAATTTTCAGTATTGGCTGGGATTTGATGTCAAGCAGCTTTCAGATAACAAGATTATGCAGGCTACCGCTGATTGGAAGGAGCTGATCAGCAATGAGGTGGCTGTGCACCTGGTAACAATACCAACAGAACAAGGCGGCAAGCCATACCATGAGTACCTAAAAGACGTAATCATAAAATTAAGCAAATTTAAGGACATCAAAACAGAGCATCCGCCGCTGGTGATCGTTGAAAGCACACTTACACCAACTGTAATGGATAATATTGTAATCCCATTGTTCAAAGAGAAGGGTATCACGGTAGGAAAAGATATACTGCTCGGTGTTGCTCCAAGAAGGGACTGGTTCACTGAGTCAGACAAGACATTAAAGACATTGCCGAGGGTTGTTGGCGGAACTACACCTGAAACAACTGATCTGATGGCAGATGTACTTGGGATAATATGTGACACGATAATCAAGGCGCCAGACCATAAGCATGCAGCCATCGTAAAGAGCATCGAAAACGCTTACAGGCAGCTTGATATAACCTTTGCAAACCAGCTTTCACTTGCCTACCCTGATATGGATATGACTTATGTATTGAAGATGGTCGGTACAAAGTGGAATATAGGCACTTACCACCCTTCATTTGGTACAGGCGGGTACTGCATCCCTCTTGCACCACAGTATGTGCTTGAAGGAGCAAAGCATCCTGAAAAACTTACTCTGATAAAGGAATCTCTTAAGACTGACTTTTCACAGCCTAATACTGTTGTAGAATCCTTGATCAAAAGAGGCATCAAAAAAGTGGCCATACTTGGTATCGCTTATACAGGTGACTTAAAGGTACATGTGCTAAGCCCTGGAATACCTATTGCTAAGATGCTGAAGGAAAAAGGGATTGATGTAAAGGTTAATGACCCATATTACAGTGACCAAGAGATAAGAGATCTTACAGGATGCGAGCCAATAAAGTTTCCTTCTGGCCTTGCTGACAGAGACTCGATCGTCATTGTTTCTCCGCACATGCAATACAAGTATACAAACAATCAGGAGATAAAAAAACAGTTAGGCAATGTTAAGTTTATACTTGATAACATGGGCATCTGGAAAAGCATGGAAAAGCCAGAAGGCGCAATATACCATGAAGCAGGAGACGCACACTGGCTTGAATAAGATGAAAATAGCTATAGCTCAGATAAATCCGACAGTAGGTGATATAGACGGAAATACTGTTAAGATTATCAACTATATAAAAGATGCAAAGAAACAAGGGATTGAGCTATTGGTGTTTCCAGAGATGGTTATCACAGGATATCCTCCAAGGGACCTTATCGTAAAGAAACCTTTCATAAAGAGAAATGTTGAATCACTTGAGACTATCAATGCAGAGACAGATGGGATCTTTGTAATAGTTGGGTTCATAGACCAAAGCCAAGGTGAATTATTCAATGCCGCTGCGTTAATAGGCAATAGGAAGGTAATAGGTATCCAACATAAGGTAAACCTCCCTAATTATGATGTATTTGATGAGAAGAGATACTTTTCTTCTGGCAAAGATTGCAAAGTATTTGATGTGCTTGGAAAAAATATCGGAATAAACATATGCGAAGATATCTGGATAGATAATGGGCCTTCAACAGAGCAGTGCAGCAAAGGTGCTGAGCTGATAGTCAATATATCTGCATCTCCTTTCTTTGCAGGCAAAGAGAAGGTTAGAGAGAAACTTGTGTCCAAAAGAGCTATAGAGAACAAGGTTCCAATCATATATGCTAACCTTGTGGGCGGACAGGATGACCTGATATTTGACGGCAGAAGTTATCTATTCTCAAAGCAGGGAAAATTGATATGCAAAGGAAAATCTTTTGCTGAGGAGCTGATCATCCTGCCTGAACTTGACAGTGCTAAAGAAATAATATCAAAGGATGATGAGGTAGAAGATACATACAAAGCCCTTGTCCTTGCATTATCAGATTATTTTAGAAAGAACGGATTTAAGAAGACTGTGATCGGCCTTAGTGGTGGAATTGATTCTGCACTTACAGCCGCCATAGCAGTTGAAGCTATCGGAAAAGAGAATGTATGGGGCATTTCAATGCCGAGCAAGTTCTCGTCAAAGGGAAGCGTTTCTGATTCTGAGGTTTTAGCTAAGAATCTTGGGATCAAGTTTGACGTAATACCAATCAAAGAGATATATGACTGCTACCTTAAAACACTCTCAAAACAGTTCTCAGGCACAGAGTTTAACATCGCTGAGGAGAATATCCAGGCAAGGATAAGAGGGAACATACTTATGGCCATGTCAAACAAGTTTGGGCATATCGTACTCGCTACAGGAAATAAGTCAGAGCTATCATGTGGGTATGCTACGCTTTATGGAGATATGTCTGGGGGGCTTGCGCTTATCTCAGATGTGCTTAAGACAAGGGTATATGAGATATGCGATTATATCAACAAAAAAGCCGGAAAAGAGATAATCCCATCTGCAATAATCACTAAAGCGCCCTCTGCAGAGCTAAGAGATAATCAAAAGGATTCTGACAGTCTTCCAGAGTATGATATACTTGACCCAATACTTAAGATGTACATCGAGGATGAGATGAGCAAAGATGATATCGCTAAAGCAGGATTTGACAAAGAGCTAGTCAGCAAGGTAATCAAGATGGTCGACAGGAATGAGTATAAAAGGCACCAAGCAGCACTGGGGTTTCGGACAACGCCGAAAGCATTCGGCACTGGCCGAAGGATGCCAATCACAAATAGATGGGGAGGATAGAATTATGAAAACTGCACTTGTTACAGGAGGAGCTGGCTTTATCGGAAGCCATCTTGTCGAAGCACTGGCTGAGAAAGGATACAAAATTAAGGTTATTGACAGCCTGATAAAAGGAAAATTAAGCACAATCAAGTATTTGGCTGACCAGGGAAAGCTAGAGTTCTTTGAAGGTGACATCAGAAACAGGGACAGCGTAGATAAGGCTATGAAAGGTGTTGATTATGTTTTCCATACAGCAGGTATACATATAGAAAAAAGTGCAGAAAGCCCTGAAGACTGCATCGAAGCTAATGTGCATGGCAGCTACAATGTATTTAAGTCTGCACTGGACCATAATGTAAAGAGAGTAATTTTCAGCTCAAGCTCTTCTGTATATGGCAACCCAAAAACACTTCCTATGTCTGAAGAGAGTGAGATGAACATTGTTGAGCCTTATGGAGCCAGCAAGCTTATGGCTGAGCACCTTTTGAAGTTCCTAGGCACAAAGGGGCTGAGATACAACATCCTCAGGTATTTCAATGTGTATGGCTCAAGGCAGGCTGTGCATGCTTATTACACAACAGTTGTCATCCATTTCATCAACAGGATAATGAAAGGAGAGGCACCGATAATTGACGGTAAGGGAGATCAGTCAATGGATTTTACACATGTAAGTGATGTTGTACAAGGGAATATCCTTGCGGCTGAATCTGCAGTTGAGATGGAGACATTTAATATTGGAACTGGCAAAAGTACTTCTGTGGCCCAGCTTGCTGAAATAATAATAAAAGCGCTTGGCAAAGACATAAAGCCGCAATTCAGGGAAAGGGAAGTATTAGTATCAAGAAGGCAGGCTGACATTTCAAAAGCTGAGAAGATGCTCGGCTACAGGTGCAAGGTCAATGTTGAAGATGGCATGGCAAAGGTTGCAAAGGAGATCGCTGAGCATCCTGAGCTGTATAGAGGGAGATAGGATATGAGAATATTATTTTTTGGATTTCAGGGTTGGGGTTATGAATCACTCAAAGCCCTTATCCAGAATAATCAGGATGTAATCGCTGTGATTACCCATAAGAGGGGTAATGATAATTGGTATGGTTCTGTTGAAGAGCTCGCCAAAGA
>JAHJBD010000170.1 GCA_018813725.1 Nanobdellota archaeon
ATGCCAAAAAAAGGTTAGATAATGATATAGGGGTTGATATGCAGCTAATACAGGACCAAATGACCCAAAACCTTTATAAACCGCCTAATTTTCCCAATCCTTACCTATGAATAATGAACCTAAATAGCATCTTAGGCGAATGAGGTAGTTAATTCTTACCTCTATATATATGGACAGAAGGTGAAAAACATGGCAGAAAATGCAGACAAAGTATTGGAAGCGATAGAGATCGCTAAGACAACAGGAAAGATAAGAAAAGGTATAAACGAAGTTACAAAAGCTATAGAAAAGGGCGAAGCAAAGGTTGTTGCTATCGCTAAAGACGTTAACCCACCCGAGGTTACGATGCACATCCCGCTTCTATGCAAAGAAAAAGGTATCCTATGCGTTGAAGTTGCGACCAAAGAAGAGCTAGGTGCAGCAGCAGGTATCAGCGTGGGTACTGCAGGCGTCGCGATCACGCAAGAAGGCGAAGCTAAAAAAGTAATAAAAGAAATGACAAAGGCAGATTAAAATGGCTGAAGATAATTCACCAAAAGAAGAGCAGCAGCCTAAGCGAAGGCAGAAAGGCAAAGAAGAGACAGTTGTCAAAGGCACAGTTTCTTTCACAAAAGCCTTCAAGGCAAGTGTTGAGGAAGTCATCGGAAGGACAGGAAGCAGAGGAGAAGCTATCCAGGTAAGATGCAAAGTTCTTGAAGGCAGAGACCAGAACAAGATCCTTAGACGAAACGTCAAAGGCCCTATACAAATAGGCGACATCCTTATGCTAAGAGAGACAGAATTCGAAGCAAGACCTTTAAACAGAGGCGGAAGAGGAGGATCGAACTAAAATGGTCAAATGCACATTTTGCGGCGAACAGCTTGAAAGAGGCACTGGAAAGATGTATGTTCAAAAGGACGGCAAGGTTTTATACTTCTGCTCTTCAAAGTGCGAGAAAAACAAGATCAAGCTGAAAAGAAAAGGCCCAAGGAAATAAAAATGGCCAAAGAACAATGCTTAGTTTTGATCAAGCCAGATGGGCTTGTTAAATCTTTGACAGGTGACATTATAAGCAAGCTTTCAGAGACAGAGCTCAAGATAATGGGTGCAAAGATAGTGCAAGTTACTAAAGAATTAGCAGAAGAACATTATCAGCAGCTAAAAAACGAGAAATTCTTTGACGAGCTTATCAGATACATAATGGGCGAATATCACACAAAAAGGGTTATGGCTCTTGTATATGAGGGCGAAAACGCGATAGAAAAAGTTAGAAGGATAGCTGGTGCAACAAACCCAGAACAAGCTGACCCTATATCTATAAGGGGCAAATACGGAAGGATAACAACTTCAGGCGTATTTGAGAATGTTGTCCATGCATCAGACAGCCCTGCTTCAGCTGAAAGGGAGATAAAACTTTGGTTCAGGCCAGATGAGATTGTCCATACTATCTATCCGACTGAGGAAAAAGAGATAAAGACACCAAAACTAATCTGGAAATAAATTCACGAGGTATAATAAAATGGGAGAAAAAATGGTAGACAAGGTTGTCAGGATTGCCTGCAACCCAGAACAGATAAGAAATATCGCGATTTGTGCTCACATAGATCACGGAAAGACAACTTTCTCTGACAACTTACTAGCAGGAGCTGGCATGATGTCAGAAGACCTGGCAGGAAAAGCATGCGCTTTGGATTTCCACGAAGACGAAGCAGCAAGAGGCATCACGATCGACTCAGCAGCAGTATCCATGGTCCACAATTTCAAAGGAAAAGAGTTCTTGATCAACCTTATAGATACTCCAGGCCACGTTGATTTTGGCGGAGACGTGACAAGGGCTATGAGGGCAGTTGACGGAGCAATTGTACTATGCTGCGCTTCTGAAGGCATAATGCCTCAGACAGAAACAGTTCTTAGGCAGGCTCTAAAAGAGCGTGTCAAGCCAGTATTGTTCATCAACAAGGTTGACAGGCTGATCAAGGAATTGCAGCTTACTCCAGAAGCCATGCAGCAAAGGTTCATCAACATAATCACCAGTGTGAACAAGCTGATAAAACAGATCGCAGAACAAGAGTATGGCGACAGATGGCAGACACTAGTGCAAGAAGGCAGCGTCGCTTTCGGATCTGCATACCACAACTGGGCACTATCGATACCATTCATGACTGAAAATAAGATAACATTCAAAGACATAATCGAAGCTTATTCGAGCAACGATGAAGAAAAGATCAAGGCTTTGGCAAAAAAAGCTCCTATCCACCAGGTTGTATTGAACATGGTCGTAAGGCACCTGCCAAACCCAGTTACAGCACAAGAGTACAGGATCCCAAAATTATGGCATGGAGACCTGGAAAGTGAAGAAGGAAAGGCCTTGGCAAAATGCGATCCAAAGGGGAGGCTTTTCTTTGTCGTAACAAAAATAATTGTAGACCCGCAAGCAGGAGAGATATCTTATGGAAGATTATTCGGCGGCACAATGCGTAAAGGTACTGAAGTATTCCTTAACAGGGCCAAACAAAAGTCAAGGATCCAGCAGGTCTTCATCGCAAACGGTGCAAAAAGAGAGATTGTCGACAACATCCCATGCGGAAACATCTTGGCCATCGGCGGCGTAAAGACAAGAGCAGGAGAGACAGTCACAGAGCAGGAGACTGAACCTTTTGAAGAGATCACACACATCTTTGAGCCAGTCATCTCAAAGGCAGTTGAAGCTGCAAGGCCATCTGAGCTGACTAAAGTAATCGAGATCCTTAGGGTTGTACAGAAAGAAGATCCTTCGATCAAGATAGAGATTGACGAGGAATCAGGACAGCACCTTATGCATGGCATGGGAGAGCTCCACCTGGAGATCATAGAAAACAGGATTAAATCAGAGAAAGGCGTTGACATCAAGACATCGCCTCCTATCGTAGTATACAGAGAATCCATCACTAAACCTTCACAGGAAGTTGAAGGTAAGTCTCCAAACAAGCACAACAAGTTTTATTTCACAGTAGAGCCTCTGCCAAGCAATGTATATGATGAGATAAAATCAGGAAAGATACCTGAGGGCAGGCTAAAGAAGAAGAACACAGCTTTGAGAGACACTTTCAAAGAGCTAGGGTATGACACCAAGGTTGCGGATTCTGTCAAAGACATATTCCATGGAAACGTTTTCCTTGACAGGACAAAGGGTCAGGTCTATGGTCCAGAAGTTATGGAGATGGTGCTTGATATGTTTGAAGATGTCATGAAAAACGGACCATTAGCAAGAGAGCCATGTATCAAGGTCCAGGTAAGCCTTATGGATATGAGCTTGCACGAGGACGCTATCCACAGAGGTCCAGCACAGGTATACCCCGCCATCAGAGACGGTATCAGAGGAGCGATGATGACTGGCGGACCTATCATGTACGAACCTTTGCAGGTTATGCTGCTTGAAGCTCCTGCTGATTTTACAGGGACATTGTCAAAACTGGTAAACAGCAAGAGAGGCCAGATAATCGACCTTGAACAGAATGATACTCAATTGTCGATGCGAGTGAAGATGCCAGTCATGGAGATGCTTGGCTGGAGTTCAGACCTAAGGTCAGCAACTGAGGGCCGAGGAATCTCATCACTGGTTGACCAGATGTTTGAAAGGCTGCCTGCAGAATTGAGCGAGAAAGTGATTGCGAACATAAAAAGCAGAAAAGGCCTCACCGAGGGCCAAGTAGGCGCATAGAAACATATAAAACACACGGTGTTTTTGGGCTTTGGAATTAAAATTCCAAAACATAAAAAACACATGGTGTTTTTGGGCTTTGGAATTAAAATTCCAAAACATTTATAAATAAAAACCAAACACTCTATTCGTCGATTTTACTAAAAAACACAGAGGGGTAATAATAAAAAATGGCAAGAACAAAACCACACATAAACATTGTATTTATTGGTCATGTTGACCACGGAAAATCTACTACAGTTGGAAGACTACTATATGATTCAGGAAACATCGATGAACAGCAGATGAGAAAGCTGAAAGAAAAAGCAGAAGAGCTTGGTAAAGGCGGCTTTGAATTCGCTTTCGTCATGGACAACCTGAAAGAAGAGAGAGAAAGAGGAGTAACAATTGACCTAGCACACAAGAAATTTGAGTCAGCAAAGTATTATTTCACAATAATAGATGCACCAGGCCACAAAGATTTCATCAAGAACATGATAACCGGCGCATCACAAGCTGATGTAGGCGTACTTGTTGTTGCAGCTAACGATGGTGTTAACGCACAGACAAGAGAACACGTTTTCTTATCAAAAACACTTGGCGTAAACCAGATTATAATTGCAGTTAACAAGATGGACATCTCAGGCGTTGAATATTCAGAACAAAGATTTAATAAAGTTAAGGAAGATGTTTCAAACCTATTGAAGACAGTAGGATACAAGCCTGACCAGATACCATTCATCCCTATCGCTTCATTGATGGGAGACAACGTTGCAAAGAAATCTGATAAGATGCCTTGGTACACTGGCCCAACACTTCTTGAAGTTATGGACCAGATCAAGGAACCAGAAAAACCAACAACTCTACCTATGAGGATGCCAATACAGGATGTTTACAACATAACAGGTATCGGTGTAGTCCCAGTAGGAAGAGTTGAAACAGGAATCTTAAAAGTTGGCGATAAGATCATGGCAATGCCAGGCAGAGAAGGTAAAGGAGTTCCAGGTGAAGTAAAGAGCATTGAGATGCATCACGAACAGATGCAGCAAGCTGAACCAGGCGATAACGTAGGCCTTAACATAAGAGGCTTTGGCAAGAAAGACATTGCCAGAGGAGATGTTATCGGCACAGCCGACAACCCGCCAACAGTCGCTTCAGAATTCACAGCGCAAATAGTAGTGCTA
>JAHJBD010000171.1 GCA_018813725.1 Nanobdellota archaeon
ATGAAACACAGCAAATTCTTGATGACAAGGAAGTACAGAAGCTTGTCGAGGCATTCAAACTTGGTGCGTCTTATTCGGAAGCCAGTCTTGAAACAGGAATTGAGTATGATAGAATCGTCACATGGAATGCCATTCCCGGTAATAGTGCTTTTGTTGATCGATTAGTTAAGACTCCTGCATGGGCAGCCAAAAAGCTTTTCCACCAGCCTACCAACCACAAGGAAGCCGAGGCGGTCTTAAAGCGTCATCCTGATACGAAGAAGGAGTATAGTGAAAGGAGTGAGCATACTGGTGCTGAGGGTGAAGCATTATTTCCTAAACCGATTTTGGGTGGTGGCAGTCCTGACAATAATGGCTAAGACCAAAGAGCAAATCAAAGCCTATAATAAAGAATACTTTGCTAGGCCAGAGGTTGTTGCAAGAGCTAAAATACGAAATGCACAGCGAAGACATAAGCGAGCTGAGTATAAGAAAACTGAGGCAGGTATAATATCAAATAAGAAATATAGAAAAACTGAAAAGTCTAAAGAGCTTCAGGAGAAGAGTAGGTTGAAAAGTAGGTATGGGATTAGCTTTGAGGAATATGATAAGATGCTAGAGAATCAAAGGGGTCTTTGCTCTATTTGTTTCAGGAAGTCAAAAGCTAAGTTGCATGTTGACCACTGTCATAAGACTGACAAGGTTAGAGGATTACTATGTGGCAATTGCAATCGTGCAATAGGATTAATGAAAGATGATATAGAAATATTAAAAAATGCTATAAATTATTTATCTAAATGAATTTCCAGTTTACTACTGCCACTAGGAAAATTAGAGAAATGAGGGCTAGAATAAGAGCAGTGCCTGGTGGTACATCTGCTTCTAAGACAATCTCTATTCTTTTGCATTTGATTGATTTAGCACAATCAGACAAAAATCCGACTTTGACCTCTATTGTTTCTGAGAGCTTCCCACATCTTAGGAGGGGTGCTATGAGGGATTTTTTGAATATTATGATTGGACATGGATACTTTAAGGACAGAGATTGGAGTAAAAGTGATAGTATTTATAATTTTGAAACTGGCAGTAAGATTGAGTTCTTTTCAGCCGATCAGCCTGATAAGCTTCGTGGTGGTCGTAGGGATAGGTTATTTTTAAATGAAGCTAATAATGTAACATTTGATGCATTTGAGCAGTTAGAGGTAAGAACAAAGGATTTTATTTTCCTAGATTGGAATCCTAGTAGTGAATTTTATTACTACACTGATGTTAAGGGTAAGCGTAATGATGTTGAGGAGGTGACATTAACCTATCTTGATAACGAAGCTCTGGATAAGCGTGTTGTTGATTCGATTGAACAGCGTAAGAATAGAAAAGGTTGGTGGCAGGTTTATGGGCTTGGGCAGCTTGGTGAAGTGGAAGGAAAGATTTATAAAGGTTGGGAGATATTGGATGAACTTCCGAAAGAAGCTAAACTGCTTAGATACGGGCTTGATTTTGGGTTTTCCGCAGACGCTTCAGCTTGTGTTGCCTGTTATGGGTGGAATGGTGGATTTATTTTTGATGAGATTTTTTATCAAAAGGGTTTGAGCAATCGTCAGATAGCAGATTTATTGAAGACGCAGGAAGATGCTTTAGTGGTTGCTGATTCATCAGAGCCAAAGTCAATAGTTGAGATTTCTGATTATGGGATTTTGATTAAAGGTGCAGTAAAGGGGCAGGGAAGTGTAACGCAGGGTATACAATTTGTTCAGGATCAAAAAAGCTTTATGACAAAAAGGAGTGTGAATGTCATTCGTGAATATCGTAATTACCTTTGGCAAACAGATAGAGAGGGTAAGATTATCAATGTACCGGAACACGCTTTCTCGCACAGCATGGATAGCATTAGATACGCACTGCAAGGTTTTGATGATTCTAAAAAAAATAATAATGTTGAATATATGAAAGCCGTCACTGACTTTCTTGATAACCCAGCCGAAGAAGGCAGGATTGCCGGTTTCAGGTACGAAGAAGATGAAGTTCTTGCTTCTATGGAAAAGTTTATTTGACTTTTTATTTTATCTGTGTA
>JAHJBD010000172.1 GCA_018813725.1 Nanobdellota archaeon
AGCCATCTTGTTGTGAACGGCAATCCTTTATATCCTTCAATCTGTTTCATGATATCTCTTACAAAGCCAAGGCGGACAGATTTCTTGCCCCTGAGCATGAATACAGATGCATCACCCTTTTCTTCTATCATACCAGCACCGTTCGTTGCAAACGGTTCTATTGCGACAACCGTGTCCTTCTGTAATTTAATATCCTCTCCTGTGTCATAATTAGGTATGGTCATGCCAGTGTGAACTGAATACACTCCAAGCCCATGGCCTGAAAGATTTCTGACAGGTTGGAAGCCAAAACCAGTGATAGTATCCTCAATAGCCTTTCCTATCCTGCCGATGGTCTCATCCATCATCACAGCTTCGATCGCTGCCTTCAGCGCTTCTTGTGATGCCTTCACAAGTTCACTATTGGTTCCTGAAAGGTCAACTGTGCATGCATTATCTCCTATCGCTCCGTTTACTTCAGCTCCAATATCAAGGCACACTACTTGATCTTCAAATACCTGTGTATCATCATCTTCAGGACAGAAATGCGCTGCTATCTCATTCATCGATATCTGCACAGGGAACGCTAAGCCAGCCCCTTTGCCCCTGACAAAATCCTCGACCTTATTGCATACATCAAGAACCTTGCTTCCTTTCCTGATAAGCTCTCGTCCATATTCCAGAGCTTCTGCTGATATCTTACCAGCTTTTCTGAAATTTTCTAGTGTTTCCTTATCCATAATAAAAAAGAAAGAAACAGTTTATTTAAACTTTATTCTTCTTCAAAGAAGGAATCATAAGATTTCTCAAATTCCTCTTCTGTTATGATGCCTTTCTTGACCAGCAGCTCGATCAACGCATCAATTTTTGTGTGCGCATCCTCTGCCATCTCCTCGATCGGCATCTCCTCTTCTATCTCTTGTTCTTCCATTTTGGCTTTTAGCGCATCTTTGGACTTTATATTCTTTTCCCTCCCCCTAGACATAGAAACATTTAAAAATACCTGCTAAGTTCCAGTCTTTATGGTAATCTTACAGAAAAGAGCTAATAGAAAACCTACTGGCGGTAGGTACAAGTCTAGTAAGACCAAGCCTATGCATGAGATGGGCAGGCTCCCAGCTTTGACTAAAGTTGAGGAAAAGACAAGAAAAAAGGATATCAGACTTCTAGGCGGACACACAAAAGAGAAGGTTCTTGCCACAAACGTAATAAATCTTTATGATCCAAAATCAAAGAAGTATTCTAAAGCAACGATCAAGACTGTAGTTGGTAATCCAGCAAATAGGCACTATGTGAGAAGAAACATAATCACAAAAGGCTCAATTGTTGAGACTGACAAAGGAAAGGCAAGGGTAACTTCAAGGCCTGGCCAAGAAGGGTCTATCAGCGGAATTCTTGTTTAACTTTATAAACTCAGTTCTATTATTTGCATATTATGCTATCTAGAGAACAGCTAGAAGATAAGCTTGCTTTGGTACAAGCCCAATTCATCCACAGGTTTATCCATATTCCCTTGAATATTGGTTACGCTCTCGAAGGTGTGATTGAACTTGCGCCGCAAATATCAGCCTGGAGCCCACTATACCAGACATTTCATTCTTTCAACCAACCCTTGGATAAATATACTGGACAGTATCAGCGTGCTGTACTGGAAACAGAGATTGAGGTCATGAATGAGCATCTTGGACACGATATGGATGAAACATCCATAAGGGCCTACAAAGCAGCATTCAAGATCTATGTTGATGCGGCAAGGTCATTTGGTGCGCAAAGGTCATGCCTAAAAAGACATATAGCCTTGCTTGATGATAATGATCTTGAGACAGTTAACAAGTACTTAAACGATAACATCCATTTTATCCTTTCAGGTTTCAGGCCTACAGCAGTAAAAGCAGGAGTAAATATGCCTGATTTTGTTCTTGTTTGCGGAGCTGATAAAGAGCTAGCTGCTGAACTAGGAAGACTCTATTTGGTTGATTATGCCCCAACACAGTCAAAAGCGATCTCTATGCTGCCTGTAACCAGATACGATTTTTTGGTGGCAGATCCAATACATGTTGATCTTATCGCAAAGGTCAGGTCACACTACACACAAACCAAGGTAATAGCACCAGGAGAAGCGATAGGCACTCAAGCCTTATCAGAATAAAATCCTAAAGACCTCTTCGGATTACTTCAATATTTCTTTCGATCATTTTCCTTGCTCGTATATCTCTATCTCTAACTGCCAAAGCATCAATCTTTTCAGCGATCTGCCTAAGATTTATCCTGCATTCGTCAGTGATTTCTTTTGCATCCCTGGTTATGCCTATTGCCTCTTTTACCTCGGCAACAGTATGCAGGATAAATGCAAAGGCATCTTGCAGATAATCATGTTCTGTATAACTAGAGTCTACAGCCTGTTCCACATGAGCTCTCTTTTGGATATTAGGATCAGTTGTAGAAACTTCGATAGCCTTTAACCTCTTCCTTAGATCAGCTTCAACCATGTTCCTTCTTGAAAGCATCCCCGAGACTATCCTAAGGTTATCTATTATTGAATTCAAAGAATAGTATATCTTCTCTTCTTTATCCTTAAGCATCCTGATATCCTGATCAAGGTGAAACTTAATCTTCATATATTGGAATTTAATTACAACCTATATAAATTTTATCATAGATGGGGCTTAGTAGAAAATGTAGGTTAGCATCAATATGCATAAGCCTTTTTGCTGCAGAGTCCCTAGATGGCAATCTGCATAATGTTGAAAATAAATCCTGTCGCTATTATCGCCAAAGCGACGATTCCAAAGAAGATCATGATAAGTTTCAATTTCATTGCCCTTCTCAATATCACAGCTTCTGGTAAACTCAAGGCAGCAGTAGCCATCATAAAAGCAAGCGCAGTACCTAGTGGTACACCCTTTTCAAATAATACAACGGCAATAGGTACTATTGCAGCGCAGCTCCCATACATAGGTACACCAACAAGCACAGCGATAGGCACAGCAAGAATACCTCCTTTCTCTACAATACCTTGTATAACAGCAGAAGGAACATAATTGTGTATGGCAGCGCCTAAACCAACACCTACAAGGATCCATACCCAAAGCTTCCTTATTATTGACACAGCCTCATCAAGCCCAAACCTTATCCTGCTCTTGATACCATCATGTTTGACTTCTTTCACCTTTGATGCCACCAGGTCTTTAACAAGATGTTTCTCAAGCTTCATCCTCCCAAGCACTATTCCTGATATTGTACCTATAAGGATACCACTGACCACATAAGCAAGTGCGATCTTCCACCCAAAAAATCCAAGCATAAGCACGACCAGGTACTCGTTAACTAATGGTGAGGTTATAAGGAATGAAAAGGAAATACCTAGTGGAACACCAGCTTCAAGAAAACTTATGAATATCGGGATAGATGAACATGAACAGAACGGCGTCACTGCTCCAAATAATGATGCTAAGGCATTACCTGACCCAAACCTGCCTTTGCTGATCAAATTTTTGACCTTTTTCTGAGGAAGGTAAGTCCTAAGAAAACCTACAGCTGCGATCATAAAGAAAAGCAGCAGCATTATCTTGATACAATCATAGACAAAGAAATTAAGAGACTTAACCCACATATCCTCAGGGTTAAGCCTTATCAAAACATACAGTATCCAATCAACAGCCTGCTGCAGCATTATTTCTTACAGCCGCAGCAACACTCTTTCTCTTTTGTCTTATCTTCAAGCTTCTTGTCTGCTTTCTCAAACAGTTTTGCAAAAAATCCTTTTTTCTTTTTCATCTTTTTCACCCCAGAGCATGCTTAAGCACATTCTTTTCATATTTATAAGATGGATTCCTTTCATCCACAAGTTTCTGGTATTCAATCTTCCATTCTTCAGTTGATGGCACTTCCATGCCTTTTAATTTGGCGAATATCAGTGGGTCTGCGATAGCTGGCCTGCCTATCATCACTCCCTTGCAGCCATACGACCTCATCAGCTCAACATCTTCCTTTGTCTTGATGTCGCCATTAGCGATTATATTCTTTCCAGTCTTCGCGCATTCAGGAAAAACACTCCAGTCAGCTTTGTCTTTATATGTCTGGTTCCCGCTTCTTGCATGTATTATAAAGAAAGCAGCATCAACCGCATCAATCAGGTTAAGGTACACTTTTTTTTCTTTTTCATACTGGTTCAGACCAAGCCGCATCTTGATGCTCACTTCAAAACTATGGTCTTTGATAATGTCAGCAAGCTTTTTTGTCTTTGTTATGCGCTTGATCATTGCACAGCCAACTCCCTGATTTACAAAATTAGGCGCTGGGCAGCCAAGGTTTAGGTTAAATCCCTTAAATCCTTTCTCAGGATTAAACATCTTGAGGAATTTCTTTAGAAACTGTTCTCTTGATCCTATCAGCTGAATAACTGTAGGTGTATCATCATCAAGCTTGATCCTGTCCCATGAAGGCTTGTTATTCTTTGCAAGCGACTGAAACCTCATAAGCTCAGTAAATGTCAGGTCAGCGCCATACTTGTGGCACATTGTCCTAAAACAACTGTCAGTCATGTCCTCGATAGGTGCAAGCATATAAGAGAATTCTTCCATTATTGTTTTGGCCTGATATCGCCTTTCTGCCACTTGGTCAGTATCATCCTGGCCATCCTTTGCGTGTCAGGTTTCCCTCCTTTTTTAAGTGTTCTTAGCTTAAGCGCAATCTCATCGATCGTCTCTTCATGGTCTTCGTGAGGTTTAACTCCGTAATGGTCTTCAACTAGACCAGGAAACTTCTGCATTATCCTCATCACAACAAGGTCAGGTTCCTGTGTCTTTGTAAAATCAAGCGTGCCTATAAGCGCATGCTTCATAAAATCTTTCTCTCCTGCAGGGATAACTCCAGGAGTGTCGATCATCATTATCCTTCCACCTGCTCTAATTTTGGCAATGCCTCTTGTGTAACCGCTCATCGCGCTTGTCGGAGCAGACTTTCTTCCTTTCATCGCGTTGATCAATGATGATTTTCCAACATTAGGGTAACCAAGAACTCCCACAGATATCATCTCCTTATCAATACCTGCTTTGTTAGCCTGCTTATATATCTCATCACTAAGAAGTCTTGTTCCTTCATACTTTTTAGATGAGATAAGGACAGCAGGCTTAAGCCCGTGCTTGTCAAGCTTGTTCTTCTCAACTAAATCGCACTTGGTGATCACATATATCATAGGTTTTTTAGTCGCAAGGATCTTACGTTCGATCTCTTCATTTCTTGTCTCAATGACCATTCTTGCATCTAACACAAGCAGCAGTACATCTGCTTCAGCTACAATCTTGTTTACCATTGACCAAAAACTTGTCATTTTAATTCAAAGATATAGCTTTATTTAACTAGCTTTGCCCCCATTTCATTATCACTCCTTCGGCATTCTTGCTTCTGCATGTTATGCTGATCGCTTGCCTTATCTTGGTGTCAGGTTCCATCACATCATCCCACCAATATCCTTCCACAACTATCCTGGTAATATTTTTTCTGCCTTCAGCAGCCTGGAAAAATGCTTCAAAAATATCAGCTTGATGCTCCCAGTCTGGAACCATGGCAGCAACTTCAGGCCGGCCATACTCTTCTGGGTGATATGGTGAATAATTGCTAAATGAATCCTTAAAGCTCTTAAACCCTATCAACATAGAAGGATTATCACCTTTTGCTTCAACATCGTCCAAGAACCTTGAGAAATACCCTTTCATCTTATCTACGCTTGGATCAACCAGCCCTTCATTGCCAGCATAAAGGTGCTGCATCTCAAGATAAAATGTATCTGCATCCTTGTAAAAATCATACTTGGACCAATCTTCTACTCCATCATTTCTAAGATAGCTGTAGAGAGGCACCTGGACAGCAATCTTGCCATTGAATTTCTGTTTCACGTTTTGTATTATTTCTGTCCACCTTTGGTTTGCCTCAGCTTCATAAGGTTGGTATGTGACTGGGTGCCATGTTGGTGATATGACCATCATGTCAAAGCCTGCCTTATTTAGCATCTCTGCTCTTTTGAGCATATAATCTTCCCACTTATCAAGGAAGTCCATAACCCATTCTTTGTTCTTGCTGGAAGTTATCCTTGCCCAATCCTCTGCCTCTTCTTTAGCAATATCCTTCCCTATATAATCTCCAATATTATTGAGAGCAAGATTAAACCTTAATCCAATCTTAAGCCCATCTGCGTGGGCAACTCTTGCAAGATTTTCAAGATCATCTTGCGTCATACCTTCATCTCGAAAATCATTTGCAAAGATATCAGGCACAAGCTCATAACCCATATCTGAAAGATCTACATCAGCCTTTCCTTTTCCATCAAAAGTTGCCATCACAAAATCATGTACAATAACCTCCTCAGCACCAAGTCTTGCAACCCTGGCAAATGATGTTTCAATATTCTCTCTGGTGTTTTCTATCATGTTGAAGTTATAGTTTCTTCCCCATGTATCTGCCATGTTTACACCAAAGGTGCTTGAAAGTTTGCTGTCAAACGCGATGCCGTCAAAAATGTCCCTTCCTGTGATCTTTGCAGAAAACTGTTTGCTTTCACCAAAGCTTCCTGTATAACGATAATTCACTGTTTCTTGTCCAACAGTATCAA
>JAHJBD010000018.1 GCA_018813725.1 Nanobdellota archaeon
CCCATAAGCCGTGGATGTTGCAGAAGATTCTTGCCTTTATACCCTCTGTATTATCTATACAGAAGCTTGCATGTGGCTTATCACCTGGCTTAAGCCTTTGGCCTGCCACAACTTCTCCACCTCTGACTAGCTGTATAAGAACTATGTGATGTTCTGCTGTCATAGGGTGGTCAATAGATCCAACATTCACTTCCACATTATCCTGATTTATCTTAACTACAGGAACATGCTTCTCTTTCCCTTCTTCTGTACCAGTCTTTTCCTTTAAGAGATCCATATTCTTACCGCAGCATACCAGTGTTCCTGCACCAGAAACCATGACAGAAACCACATTGCCGCACACACTGCACTTATACACTTCATTTAACTTAGTCATTCTGCTGCACCTCCAGCTGTCTCATCAACAAATGTTCTTGCTGCAAGCTCTTTGTCTATCATAAATAAAGCACCTGCAACATCTCCTGCTAGCTTAAGATTTTTCACGATCTTTTCAGCATTAGCTTCTTCTTCAACCTGTTCATCAACAAACCATTGAAGCATGCTTGCAGTTGCATGATCTTTCTCAGCTACTGCAAGGTCAAGAAGTGCACCGATCATAGCTGTTACCTTCACTTCATGCGCCAAAGACTGCTCAAAAACATCAAGCGGGCTTTTCCATTCTACTGGCGGCTTATCTATAGCGTCTAGCACCACTCTTCCCCCTCTTTCGATTACAAAATCATACAGCTTCATCCCATGTGTTGTCTCTTCCTTTGACTGTACTCTCATCCAGTTTGCCATCCCTGGAACATTTTCTTCTTCAAAATATGCTGCCATGCTCAAATACAGGTATGATGAATATAATTCTGCATTGATCTGTTTGTTTATTGCGTCTAATACTTTCTTCTTTATCATTTTTCCACCTCATTAAATTTCCTTAAGATAATGATATGCTGAATAGGCAGCAGTGACACCCTCTGCAACCCCTGTTATCGCCTGCTTAAACCTTGTATTGCACACATCACCTGCTGCAAAAACTCCTTTCATGATTGTATTGCATTCCCTATCGATAATTATCTCACCTTTATCATTAAGTTTTACACCAAGATCCTTGGCAAGACCTGACAGGGGTATATGTCCGATGTCTACAAATATCCCATCTACATTAAATTCCTTTGAACCCTTGTATGCTTTATCAAAAGTTACGCTCTTAACAGTCTTATCGCCTTTTATCTCAATAATATTAGTGTTATTGATAACTTCAATCTTTTTGCTATCTTCCACCCTTTGCTCATTTATAGGTTCGGGCCTTATCTTGTCCCCCCTATAGATGATGTAGACTTTCTTAGCATATTCTGTCAAAAGAAGCGCTTCCTTTGCAGCACTGTCTGAGCCGCCAACAACCGCAACGACCTTTTCTTTATAGAAAGCGCCATCGCACAATGCGCAGTAGTGCACCCCGCGTCCTGAAAACTCTTTTTCTCCAGGCACATTTAGCTTTCTCCATTCAGTGCCTGTCGCAAATATCACTGACTTTGTTTTGATGACTTCTTTTCCAGCAGTCAATACAAAACCATTTTTCTGTTTCTCAACCTTGGTCACTTTGCCGTCCTTGAAATCAACATTGTAATCCTTGACATGCTTTTTCAGCTTCTCAGACAGCTCAAACCCAGTTATATTGTTGAACCCAGGATAATTAGCAATATCATTGGTCAGGATAATAGTTCCTCCTGGCTTATCTCCAATTACCACTGTCTTTAGCTCAAACCTGCCTGAATAGAGCGCTGCTCCAAGCCCAGATACGCCGCTTCCGATTATTGCGATATCATACATATTACATGCCCAATTTTTCTTTTATCTGGTCAATATCAAACCCTACGATTACAGTATCATCTATGATTATCACTGGAACTCCCATCTGGCCTGATTTTTCCACCATCTCATTCCTGGCTTTTTCATCTTCTGATACATCAAAATTCTCAAATTTTATCTTATTCTCTGTAAACCAATCTTTTGCCTTTATACACCATGGGCATGTTGGTGTTGAATACACTTTTACTTTTGCCATATTATTAACCTCCTTACTCTCCAACCTCTTTTTTTATCTCTTCTCTTCCAGCCTTAAGTTCTCTAACCTGCTGAGCATCCCTGTTTAGCAATAATGTCTGGAATTCACCAACATGCGTTTTCTCCTCTTTAGCTATATCAAGAAGCATAGCTTTGATATTCTTGTCTTGTGCTACTGCAGCCATCTGCTCATAAAGGTTTATGGCATCAAGCTCAGCGATGATCCCCACCCTTAATATCTCTGCGTCCAGATCTTTTTTGCTGACTTTTGTTAAGTCAATCGGCAATTGCGACATCATTTTTTCCACCTCATATTGATACTACCTGCCATGAAGTTTGGATGTTTAAATATCTTTTTATATTTTACCGACCAAGTCTAGTCCTGGTTTCAGCGTATTGCTTCCAGGCTTCCAGTTCATCGGGCAAACCTGTCCTTTATGCTTTGCAACAAACTGCGCTGCTTCCAGCTTCCTAAGCAGTTCTTCCACACTCCTGCCTATGCTGTTGTCATGGAACTCAAACGCCTTAATCTTGCCTTCAAGGTCAATTATGTATGTAGCCCTTAATGATAACCCTTCATCTTCGATCAAGGTCCAATAAGCTTTACAAACCCTTCTTGCTGGGTCAGCAAGCATGGGAAACCTGATCTTTTTGATAGTTTCTGAATGGTCATGCCAAGCCTTATGTACAAACGCAGTGTCTGTACTTACACTGATGACCTCAGCATTAAGTGACTTAAACTTTTCATAATTATCAGCAAGGCTGCCAAGTTCAGTAGGACAAACAAATGTAAAGTCTGCAGGATAAAAGAATAAGACTGTCCATTTTCCTTTATAATCGCTTAGGCTGATTTTTTTAATCTCATCATCTACAAAGGCATCCTCTGTAAATTCCGGTGCATTCTCATTAATGTTTACCATTTTATCCCTCCTAAAATATCTTCCATTTCCTTTCTCACCAATTTCTTTTATTTATCAAAACCCTGCTAAGGTCTCCTGTATCATCCAGCATCATAGGCTTTGGCATCATTGTGTTGTAAGGGTTTGTATCTGCTGACCCGCCTGAAGGCTGCACATTATACAAATTTACAGAGCCGGTCATATACGCTCCGGCCAAACTCGCATTATATGATCCCATCATGTTTGTCTGTGACACTTTGGCCTTGTAAAACCCAGCGCCATCAAGATTTGTACTGGAAAAATCTGCTGTAACAATATTAACATATGAAAAATTTGAATTTGTTAGATTAAGGCCTGAAAAGTTAGATCCTGTCAAATCTGTTGCAGAGAAGTTGACATTTGAAAGATCTTGACCTTCCAGCCTTAACCTTTTGGTTGCATTATTGATCTCCTCCTTATTACTGACTATGATCCTATTTAGCCTATCCTTATCTTTTACCAGCAATTCTATTCTTGCCAAATCTCCTTGCCTGAGCTTATCAAGCAGCTGATTAAGTGAGTTTATCATCATGATCTTAAAAAATTTAAAAAAATAAATGAAAAAAAGTTTTTACTTTTGTTTTAACAACATCCGCCGCCACACATTGCAGTTCACCTCCTTAATTTTATTAGCCGTGGGGAAAAAGGGGCCTTAAACCCCACTTTGCTATTGTAATTCTTTGCCGCAACAGGTGCACCTTATTGTTGAGCCTTGCTCATCACTATATGCTTCAGTCTGTTATTTATCAGATTGGCAGACATTTCCGCACATGCAAGTAAACTTCATCTTAACCACCTTTAAAGGTACTGCCTTGCACTAAGGGTGTTAGTTTGCAAGGCAGATTTTCGATGATAACGTGATAATATTGGTTCTCCGGCACGAGGGCCGGATAATCGGGACATCGATCGGGACATTCGACGGGCGCAAAGGCTGGATTAACCGCGTGGCCGTCGATCCTGATTTCCGGGGCCGCCGCCTGGCG
>JAHJBD010000173.1 GCA_018813725.1 Nanobdellota archaeon
GAAGCATCCGCTAATTCAACTGCTCTTGTTGTGCCACTAAGAGCGAGTCTATGCTCTAAATCACTCAGAACTTCTACTGAAGGAACAACATTTGCTTGATTTTCTTCTGCACTCATGATATATAGGATTTTAAGAAGATTTATAAAGCTATATCTCTAATTAGTACTATTAAGTGATTAATATATGAGAATATTTAAAAATAATTCGATACTTCCTAATATTATGCATAACGAACCAACTGTATCATATGATGGAAGATTACCAAACCAACCAATTCATTCTAATCTTCAATATCTAATGGCACAAGGAGGAGTGGGTAATGGGCAAATGTCAACACAGGCTTTTATCATGGCTCTTGAGTCTGTTCCATTGGAATGGGTGCGAAGGATAGAAAGTAGAATGGAATTGGAACAAGAAATTGGTTTTGTTAAAGCATTTGCTAAATCTGAAGGTACAGTTACAGTAGAGAATTTTGAACTAGATTATCAAAGGCTTGAAGCATTTGTGAATACTACTTTTGCTGAAATGCATGCTCAATTAACAGCCGCATCTGAAGCAAGAATTGGAAATCCAGATCATTATCGAAGTCCTTGGATTGAAGTTGATAGAGCATATTATGGCAATCATGATGTAAAAGAAGTGTTGCTTGCTATAGCAAAACATTCTTATGAAACAGCAGTTCCTAGAGGAAATGGAAAACTTCAGGGCTTTCAAGCACCAAGTATGGAGATAGATTTCGAAGCTTTTTTGGAGTATGATGCAAATGGAAATCTTTCAGGATTAGTTATGGATTATATCCAAGGAAGAGATTGTAGGACTCTAGTGAGAGTTGAAGGTGACAGGTTACAGTTACATGCTTACGCATTTGAACAAAGAGAAGTGACTGCAGAAGAATTTCATGCAGGTGTTCGAAAATCAAATGCTGATATGTTCTTAGCTGAAGTAAAAAAAGAATTAGAATAAAAACTATTTTTCATATACCAATTAATCCTTAAAACCTATCTCTCTTATGATAATGTGTATGAAGCAGTTTATGTGCTCTTTCTGAGCCTGGTTCACCTAAGAATTCTTTGTATAGCTTCTTTATGCTTGGGTTTTCATGTGATTTTCTTAATTTAAATCCTTTATCCCCAGCATATATGGCTTCCATCCTTTTCTTGATGACTGCCTTGTTTGTTGGCCAAGGTTGTCCTCCGCCACCGATGCAGCCGCTTGGGCATGCCATCATCTCTATAAAGTGATATTTGTCCTTTTCTTTAAGCAGCTTTCTTATGTTTGCGCCGCCGCTTGCCACAGCAAACTTTATTGTCTTCCCATCCAGGTCAACTGAGCCTGTCTTTATCCCATCAGTACCTCGTGCAGCCATAAAGTCAACATCTTTCAGCGTCTTTCCTGTACCAAGCTCGTATGCTGTCCTTAAAGCTGCTTCCATCACTCCGCCTGTTGCGCCAAATATCAATGCTGCGCCAGTTGATTCGCCTAATGGATCATCAAATTTCTCGTCCTTAAGCTTGGTCATGTCAATCTTATATGTACGTATAAGTTTTGCAAGCTCTCTAGTTGTGAGCACATAATCAACATCACTCTTCAGTTCTGGCCTTGTTGATTCAAATTTCTTTGCTGTGCAAGGCATAATACTGACCACAACAATGTCTTTCTTGTTAAGTCCAACCTTATCTGCATAATAAGATTTTGCAAGATTGCCAAGCATCTCATGCGGTGATTTGCAGGTTGACATGTTTGGAAAGAGCTTATGCTCAAAATGCTCCATGAATTTTATCCATGCCGGACAGCAGGTGGTTATCATAGGGAATGGTCCGCCATTCTTAACTCGTTTAAGGAATTCGGTGCCTTCTTCCATAATTGTCAGGTCAGCTCCAAAATTAGTGTCAAATACTTTGTCAAAGCCCATCTTTCTTAAGGCTGCTACCATCTTGCCTGTAACAATCGATCCTTGTGGCATTCCAAACTCTTCACCAAGCGCAACTCTCACTGAAGGTGCTGTCTGGACTATAACGTGTTTTTTCTTATCTTTCAAAGCTTGAACAACCTCGTAAAGGTGTTCTCTTTCATATATCGCTCCAACTGGGCATGCATGGACACACTGGCCGCATTTGATACATGCTACATCATGCAATTTGTGCTCTGAATATGGGCTCACTTTTTCATTATGCCCCCTATTGATAAAGTCGATAGCGTGAACATCCATTATCTCTCCGCAAGCTCTGATGCATTTTCCGCAATTTATGCATTTGTTATCATCTCTTATGACTGATTCTGACAAGTCTTGCTTATATTTATGTATAGGATCAAACCTGATCCTTGTCAAACCGATCTTCTCTATAATCTTGCAGAGGTCATGAGAATTTGGATCCATATTGCATGTTGCGATGTGGTCGGCCATCAATAGCTCGGCGTTGATCATCCTATGCTTTTTTATCAAAGGAGAATCTGTCACGACCTCACAGCCTTCATGTGGATAGGTTGAACAGGAGGTCACCAATTTTCCGTTAAGTTCTACGAGGCAAAGCCTGCATCTTGCTTCTGGCTTTAAACCTTCAAATATGCATAAAGTAGGGATCTCGATACCTCTTTCCTTGCAGATGTCTAGTATGGTCTTTCCCTCTTCAACTTTTATCTGCCTTTTATCTAGTGTAATTTGCATTTTTGCTCAAATTCCTCTCTGAAATATTTAAGTGCTGTGATAAGATGGTTAGTAGCGGTCTGGCCAAGTCCGCAAAGGCTTGTCTCGTGGATATGGAGAGCAAGATCAAGTAATGTATCGCAATCCTGCTTTGTCGCTTTACCAGATTGTATCTTGGCGATCAAGTCAAGGCATCTTTTCGAACCTTCTCTGCAAGGCGTGCACTTGCCGCATGATTCAAATGCATAGAACTTCGCTATGGTCTCTGCCATGTCAACGATGGAATGGGTATTATCAACAACAATTATGGTACCTGCTCCTATCACACAGTTCTGTCCGCAGACATTCTCAGGTGTAAGCAAGATCTCTTTGTAAGGCATGCAGCCGCCAAAACATCCAAAGTATACTGCTTTTACAGGGTTTTTGGGTTTACCAAGCTCGATCAATTTTTTTAGGCTTACACCCATAGGAAATTCGTATATTCCAGGCTTTGTCACATCTCCAGATAATGAGAATAATCGTAAGTGCGGGTCCCAGTCGTCAAATAATATCGCTTGAGGAACATTTGCCAAGGTCCCAACATTGTTGATGACTGTTGGTTTTCCCCATAATCCTTCTACTGGCGGGAATGGGGGCTTTAGGTATGCCTGGCCTCTGTAACCTTCGATTGACTTGATTATCGCTGTCTCGTCACCGCAGACATAAGCGCCAGCTCCGACTACTATGTCGATCTTGACTTTTGATCCTGATCTTTTTAATACTGAGCTGATCGCTTTTTGTATCTTTGGCTTAAGATATTCATATTCGCCCCTTAGATAGATGTATGCTTGCTTTGCAGCTATTGTCTCTGCAGCGATGATTATACCTTCAATCACATTTTCAGGGACTTTCTCTAGCACTAGATGATCCTTAAATGTGCCTGGCTCACCTTCGTCAGCATTGCATATGACATATTTTGTATCTGACTTTGTATCAATAGCAAACTGCCATTTTCTTGCTGTTGGAAATGCAGCACCGCCTCTCCCGACCAATCCTTTCTTTGATAATATCTCAATCACGCCTTTCTGGCCAATTTTCTTGGCTTTCTTGTAGGCTTTCAGTTCTGTCTTTCTTAGGATCTGCATTTTTTTATTATTGCTTTAAGTTTTGTCTCATCTAATAGAGTATATTGCTTTCCGTTTAGAAGCATTGCAGGGCCCTTGTCACAGCAGCCGATGCAAGAACATGTGTGAAGTGAGAATTTCTTATCTTTAGTAGTCTCTCCTGGTTTGATCTTAAGACTCTTGTACAATGATTTAAGAACATTAAAGGATCCATTCAGATGGCATGAAGGGCCGTGGCACACTTCAATCATGTTCTTGCCTTGGGGCTTTGTATGGAACATTGAGTAGAAGGTTGCGACACCAAATATACGTGATACAGGAATTCCTGTCTGGATACTGATCCTTTTGATAGCTGCTTCAGAGATATATCCGCTTTTTTTCTGCTCATGTTTTAGGATAGGGAGCAATAGATCCTGGACCATAACCTGTTTTTTGCAGAATTAGTTTAAATACTTTTTGATTAGTCTGCAGTTGACTTATCAGACATAATCTCTCTTATAATATTCTGTGTGCAAAAGCTTGTGTGCCTTTTTTCCACCAAAATCGCCAAGATATTCTTTATAGAGCTTGATCGCACTTTTGTTGTGGTGGGATTTCCTGATGTCTTTGTGTTCGTCTTCATCGATAAGGGCTTTGGTCCTTTTTATCAGCCGTTCCTTGTCAGTCGGTAAAGGCTGGCCTCCGCCGCCTATGCATCCGCCATAGCAGGCCATGATCTCGATAAAATGATAAGGGCATGTGCCTTGCCTTATCTGTTCAAGCAATCTTCTTGCTTCACCCAAAGTATGTACTACACAAGCTTTGATCTGTTTTCCACCTATAGTAAGTTCTGCTTCCTTTAGAGTGTCCATTGACCTTATCTTTTTGTAGTCGATCTCTTTAAGGTCTTCACCAGTAAGCCAGTCAGCTGCTGTCCTTAGCGCTGCTTCCATCACTCCACCAGTATGGCCAAAGATAGCTGCTGCACCTGTACTTTCACCAAGAGGATTGTCAAAATCTGACTCTTCAAGGTTGATAAAATCCACATTTAGCAGTTTGAATAATTTCCCAAGCTCAACTGTGGTCAGGACAAAATCTGCTTCACCTGTGAATTCTGGCCTTTTGATCTCAAACTTCTTGGCTGTACACGGCATGATATCCACAAGTACAATGTCCTCTGGTTTCTTGCCGATCTTTTCTGCATAATAAGTTTTTATCAGCGATGCCATTATCGCCTGAGGGCTTCTGCATGAGGACATATGATGGAGCTCTTCGAAAAAGAACTGCTCTCCAAACTTGATCCATGCAGGGCAGCATGTTGTGATTAATGGAAGGTCTTTGTTTTCTTTGAATCTTTTTATGAATTCTGTAGCTTCTTCAATGATACAGATATCAGCTGCAAGGTCTGTGTCAAAAACCTTATCAAATCCTGCTTCTCTGAGGGCAGTTACCATCTTCCCTGTTACTGGTGTGCCAGGAGGCATGCCAAAGCATTCACCCAATGTAGCTCTGATCGAAGGTGCAGTCTGTGCTATCAAGAACTTGTCAGACCTTAAAGCATCGATAACGCCTTGGATATCGCTTTTCTCTGTCAATGCACCTGTTGGACAGGCTATCACGCACTGGCCGCAATTAACACATGCGCTTTCGTGCATGTTCATGCCAAAGGGAGGAGCTATCTTATTATGAAATCCACGATTCTGGATGCCTATCGCATTAACAGTCTGTATGTCGTTGCATATCCTTGTGCATTGGCCGCAAAGTATGCACTTGTTATTATCCCTTCTTATGGATATGCTTGAATGGTCAACCTCATAAAGCCTTTTATCACCTGAAAAAGTGATCTCATCGATCATCATCTCTTCTGCATATCTCTGAAGCTTGCAGCTGAGGTTTTTTTTGCATGTTACGCAGTTAAGATCGTGGTTTGCAAGCAAGAGTTCCATGTTTGTCCTCCTTGCTTCCATCACTCTTCTTGAATGCGTGTTTATTTCCATACCTTCCCTTATTGGCGTACAGCATGATGCGATAAGCTTTTGCTGGCCCTTAGCCTCTACAACACAGATCCTGCAGGCACCTATGCGTTCAAGACGATCGTTCTTGCAGAAGTGAGGAATATCTATACCATATCTTTTGGCAACATCAAGGATCATATCTCCTTCTTT
This sequence comes from Nanobdellota archaeon, assembly GCA_018813725.1. Classification (GTDB taxonomy): domain Archaea; phylum Nanobdellota; class Nanobdellia; order Woesearchaeales; family JAHJBD01; genus JAHJBD01. The sequence goes on from JAHJBD010000173.1 coordinate 5,892, forward strand.
ACCTTTCACATCAATGTTATTTATCTTAAGGCTGATCATCTTTTTTCAATCGCCTTGAAAGCGCAATTTTCAAAGCATACTCCGCATTTAATGCATTTTTCCTGGTCGATGAAAAATCTCTCTTTTAGTTTTCCTGTGATAGCTTTAGTCGGACAGTGCTTCTCGCAATTGCCGCAACCTTTGCAATGCTCAGTGATGTGATATGATACCAGGTCTAGACAAGCTTTTGCTGGACAAGCTTTATCAGTGATATGGGCATCATACTCTTGCCTAAAATATCTCAATGTTGAGAGGATCGGATTGGGCGCGTTCTGGCCAAGACCGCATAATGAATTGTCACGGACAAAATTTGAGAGTTTCTCTATCTTTTCAATGTCACCAGGTTTTCCTGCTCCTCTGGTTATGCTCTGGAGCATCTCAAGAAGCCTTTTTGTGCCCTCTCTGCAAGGGGTGCACTTGCCGCAGCTTTCTTCCTGCGTGAAATTCATGAAATATTTTGCAACATCTACCATGCAGGATTTGTCGTTTATGACGACAAGCCCTCCTGAACCCATGATCGCTCCTAATTCTTGCAATGGCTCAAAATCAAGCGGTGTGTCAAGCTTATCTTCAGGGATGCATCCGCCTGCAGGGCCGCCTGAAAGAAGCGCTTTGAACTTTGTACCATCAGGGCATCCGCCTCCGATATCAAAGATTATCTCCTTAAGTTTTGTACCTATAGGAACTTCAATGACACCTGTGCGCTTGATATGGCCAGTTAAGCATATGACTTTTGTGCCTTTTGTCTTGGCTGTCCCTATCTTAGCATATTCCTTTGCACCCATCTTCATGATGGTTGCAACGTGCGCCCAAGTACCAACATTATTGACTACAGTAGGTTTTCCATAAAGCCCTTTTTCTGCAGGATATGGGGGACGAGGTCTTGGCGAACCTCTCTTTCCCTCAATTGAATTGATAAGTGCAGTCTCTTCACCGCAGACAAACGCACCTGCGCCCTTTTGTATCCGCAGATCAAAATTAAAGCCTTTACCAAGTATGTCCTTGCCTAAGAGATTTTCTTTGTAAGCAGTTTGTATGGCTATCTCTAATGTTTGTATCGCAAGCGGGTATTCAGCCCTTGTATAGATTATGCCTTCATCAGCACCAGTAGCATATGCACCAATGGTCATCCCTTCTATCATCTTGAAAGGATCTGACTCCATGACGAGCCTATTCATAAAAGCGCCTGGGTCTCCTTCGTCACCATTGCAGATAAGATATTTTTTTCCTTTTTTACCTGATATAAATTTCCATTTCATGCCTGTTGGAAAACCTGCGCCACCTCTGCCTCTCAGGCCGCTGTCTGTAATGTTTTGGATCACTTGTTCAGGCTGCAGCTTAACTGCATTCTGCAATCCACTGTAACCTCCAGCATCCTTGTATTGGTCAAGGTCAAGCGGGTTTATTACCCCGCAATTTTCTGTTACCAATCTTTTTTGCTTTTTGTAGAATTCTAACTCATTAATGTCGTTGGCTATCAGGAGTTCTGCGCAAGGTTTTTTATCTTTGACTGCTCTAATTATCTTATCAACATTATCCTTGGTAACATTACCATAGATGTATGTCTTATCATCTGAAACAGTTACGATGGGCTCATTGTGGCACATGCCTATGCAGCCTACTTTTTCCACTTTGCAGTCTAGCTCTTTCTTCAAAGTCTCAAATACAGGAATGCCTCCTGCAGAGATACCGCATGTTGCTAGTCCGACTGTAATTCTCATTTTAGCTCCTTGATGATCTTTTTTAGCTTGATCTTGGTGAGGTCACCGAAAACCTCATCATTTATCATCACTGCTGGAGCTTTTGCGCATGCTCCGATACAGTTTACACATTCTAATGTGATGTTGCCGTCTTTTGTGGTCTCACCAGGTTTTATCTCAAGCAGTTCTTCAAGGAATTTTAGAAGACTGTTTGAATTTTTTACGTGACAGGCTGTGCCGCTGCAGATACTTACAATGAATTTTCCTCTTTTCTTGAGCTTAAACTGAGAATAGAATGTTGCTACACCAAAAATATCTGTGCCAGGGATATCTAACTCTTGAGATAGTTTTATCATAGATTCTTTAGAAAGATAACCTTCTTTTTCCTGAAGATCCTGGAGAAGTGCTACAATATTGGGCATCTCTTTTTCTTCTTGGACCGGTTTATTTTGCAATTCAGCGATAAATTCTTGCTTTAACTTTTCAAGTTCATTAAGGTCAGGTTCTGTCTTACCAAGATATTTGCTAAGCTTTCTAAATTTTGCACCGTCTCTTACAGTATGAAATAGATAGTAATAATCATTTCCGCTGATGGTGACTTTTCTTAAGTAAGGCATATAAAGTTATTAATTACCACCGGTTTATATTTCTTTTGTTTAGCTAGCCTTACTTACCACTCGATTAAAATACCAGTTTAATTACCACATGAGCAATCAATAACATTAATAAATCAATTGTAAATCACAGTTACTAGACAGCCCTGTAGTGTAGCAACAGTCTTTCCAAAAGAAATGGCTCGCCATTTCTTGGGTGCAAGAAATCTACGATTTCTTGGCACTTTCGAAGAAAGACAGAAAGAAGAGTACCATCTTCGCTACGCTCAAAGGCACAAAAAAACAGCCCTGTAGTGTAGCGGCCAATCATCTCGCCCTCTGGAGGCGGGGACGGCAGTTCGAATCTGCCCAGGGCTATTTTTTTTCTTATAACTATTGAGTTTTTTCTATTAGTTCTTCAAAGCAGATTATTTATTACTATTATTATCGATAATATTGGGCTTAGTAGAAAATGTAGGTTAGCATCAATATGCGAAAGCCGATATACTGCTACATATAAGCTGACAGAGGGAGGGCTCCTCCGAAGATGTCAGCTTAGTATTATAAGCATATAGGCTGTA
>JAHJBD010000174.1 GCA_018813725.1 Nanobdellota archaeon
CGGCGCTGGTTTCATCGGCAGCCACCTTTGTAAATACCTGATTGAAAAGGGTGAAGAAGTACTTTGCATGGATAACCTTTTCACAGGCAGCAAGAAGAATATTGAGCCACTGCTTTCAAATTGTAACTTTGAATTCATCAGGCATGACATAATCCAACCGATATTTTTGGAAGTTGACCAGATATACAACCTTGCCTGTCCTGCTTCACCTGTGCATTATCAATGGGATCCTATTAAAACAACCCTTACCAGCACTGTAGGGATATACAATATGCTTGGAATTGCTAAAAGGTGCAAAGCAAGGATTTTGCAGGCATCCACCTCAGAGATTTATGGTGATCCTAAAGAGCACCCACAAAAGGAGAGCTATTGGGGCCATGTAAATACTTTGGGCCCAAGAGCCTGCTATGATGAGGGTAAAAGGGTAGCAGAAACATTTATGATGAATTATTATAGGGAAAACAAGGTAGATATCCGGATTATAAGGATATTTAACACATTTGGTCCAAATATGGCCGAAGATGACGGAAGGGTGATCTCAAATTTCATATTGCAGGCACTAAACAACGAGCCAATTACTATTTATGGTGACGGCTCTCAAACCAGAAGCTTCTGCTATGTATCTGATCTGATCGAAGGTATGTACAGGATGATGAACAGTGATTTTATCGGTCCGGTTAACCTGGGTAATCCAGATGAAAAGACAATTTTAGAGATTGCTAAGAAGATTATTGAACTTACTGGCTCAAAGTCAGAGGTTATCTTTAAAGAATTACCCAAAGATGATCCGGTGAGGAGAAAGCCGGATATTACGCTCGCTATGCAAAAGCTGGGATGGCAACCTAAGGTTAACATAAACGATGGTCTTAGGTCTACGATAGAATATTTTAAATTAAATAGTATCTGATACACAATTGAGTGACCGCATTAAGATGGCAAAAAAGAAAATTCTTTTCATCAACCATGAAGAAAGCATCACTGGAGCTCCAAAAGTATTGTTTCAGTTAGCACGTACATTAAAAACCGAATATGATGTGGCTATGCTGTCAATGATGAAAGGTGCAATGCATAACCAATTTGAACAGGAATTTCAACAGGTATTATACCCGGAAATACCCCGTAAGCAACAGGATTTTGATTTTGCAAAAAAGCTGATACTTTCCTTAAATCCAGATATGGTGTATGGGAATACTATTGTCAGCCATAATTATGTGAATGCTGCGAAAACTTTAGGGATTGCCAATATAATGCATATTCATGAGCTTGAACCATCATTTAGGCATTTTTTGTCAGATGAGGAGATCAAAAAATTTCATACTTATTCAGATTCCTTTATTGCCGTATCAACTGAGTTAAAAGAATATCTGATCAGCATATTGTGCAACAATGTCACAATGATTAATGAATTTATAGATTATAATGAGATTATTTCCATGGCCAAGGATTATGTTGATGCCCCTAAGACAAACGTTATCTGTATAGGTTCATTGATAAAAAGAAAAGGCCCAGACATTTTCTATGAAGTAGCAAATGATCTGAAACAGTTCAAATTTACCTGGGTTGGCGGCCAAGATAATAATGAATTCTTTAAAGAAGAATTGGATAATCTATATCATCTTAGCCAAACGAATAACCCATATCCATATCTTCAGAAAGCAGACATTTTTGTGCTCCCTTCAAGAGAAGATCCATTTCCTCTTGTTTGCTTGGAAGCGATGGCCTTAGGAAAACCTGTTATCGCTTTCAGGGATAGTGGAGGGATACACAAAGCTATCAGTAATGACTGTGGGATTATATTAGATGAGATGACATCTGCAGCTATATCAAAAGCGGTGTTACTGCTGATTGAGAATAAGAATCTTCAGAAAAAGCTAGGTGAAAATGGCAGAAAAAAGGTCAAACAAGATTATGATATTGATAAGATGGTGCCAAAGATCAAAGATGTGATTATGTCCGCACTATAATGAAAAAGAAAATATTATTTGTAAACCATGAAGAATCCCGCACAGGCGCACCAAAGATATTATTCGATGTGGCCAGTGCTTTCAGATGGGAATACAATATTGTTATGGTGTCAAAGAAGCAAGGGAGCATGCATGAAGAGTTTATAGATCACTTTGAGAGGATAATTTATCCACATGACTTTAGCAAAGAGGCTATAAAAGACCTGATAAAGAGCATTAACCCAGATCTAGCCTACATAAATACAATGTCCTGCTTTAAGTTTGCCGAGGCAGCCAAAGCATTAGGGATCCCGACAATATTTCACCTGCATGAGCTTAATATGTCCATAAAGCCTTGCTTATCGCAGGAAGATGTAAAAAACTTTCCAGATTCTGCAGACATTTTTATCGCCTGTTCAGGGAAAGTGAAGGACTTCTTGGTGAGCCATCTTAGGTGCGAAGCATCTAAAGTCAGGATAGTCTACTCATTCATTTCGTATGATGATACAATTAACAAATCAACCGGAAAAGGATTAAGCATCAGCAAGGCTGGCCAAGTTATTATGGGTATGGGTTCGATAAGAGGCCAAACAGAGTTTGCTAGAAAAGGCATTGATTTTTTAATGGATGCTTGTTCAATTACAAACGCAAATGGCTGCCATAACCTTGGCTATTATTGGATTGGAAGCGTCCCTGAAATATTTACTAAAACAACAAACCAAAATTTCCAGTTTTTAGGCGAGCAGAAAAACCCTTTCGCATTGCTTAGAAAGGCTGACATTTTTGTCATGTGTTCAAGGGAAGAGCCTCTTGGATTAGCAGCTTTGGAAGCGATGGCATTAGGAAAACCAGTTATTGCTTTTAAAGATGGGGGCGGGATAGTAGATGCGATAGGTGATTGCGGGATCATAGTCGATGAGATGTCCCCTGCTGCCTTAGCAATGGAAATAGAGGCATTGTCCAAAGATCCGCAGTTAAGGCTTGCAATGGGAAAAAAAAGCAAAGAGAAAGTAAAGGCTAACTTTGATAAGGCAATTTTAATCCCGCAATTTAAGCAATTGATCAAAGAGGTTATCAGATGACCATCTCGATCATATTGCCAAGCTTCAATTATTCTTGGTGCATAGGGCAAGCGATAGAATCGGTAGTAAATCAGAGTTATCAGGATTGGGAACTGATCATTGTTGATGATTGTTCTTCTGATGATTCCATAGATGTTATTAAGAGATACATTGACAACAAACCAAAAAAGATCAGATTACTTAGCAATCCCAAGAATATTGGCCTTGCAAAGACGTATGAAAGAGGTGTCAATCACTCAGTAGGTGAATACATAGCTTTTATTGAGAGTGATGATATTTGGTCGCAGGATAAGCTTAAGACTCAAATTGCAACAATGGAAAGGAATCCCAGCGTTGTATTATCATATACAGATATCGAGCTATTTGGCACCAAAAATGATTATTTTATGAAAAGAGCGGCAGAGATAGAAAGATACAAGATAAGTTTCAAGATTGCTGAAGGACCTGCTGATTTTACTAAGATTATATGTGATCGGACACCTATTTTGACACTATCTTCAGTAATGCTTAGGAGAACCGCATTATGTGGTATTGATTTTTCAGACAGGTATAAAGCATGGTTTGACTGGTGGCTTTATGCCCAATTAACCACTAAGGGTGAATTTTTCTTTATGCCTGAAAAGCTTACAACATGGAGAATTCATGAAAAGAGTTATAATTCAGTTTACCGCAAAGAGATTCAGGATTACCATGAATTCTTAAAGATGCAGGCATATATCAAGGAGTATCTAAAAATATGAAAACCGGAAAAGTGCTGAAGAGATTTTTCAGTAACCCTGCAAAATCCTGGTTCAAACAGGAATCAAAAGGCACCTTGATCAAAATTGGTTATGAATAAGACATGGACTGGTAACAATGAGACAAATAATTTGTTTAGAATTTCCAATAATAGATATTTATAGCATCTCCGTAACCCGCATGGAAGATTTCGATAGGTTTTCGACCCAGCAAAGAAAAACTATTGAATATTTGAGGTTAATATATGGATGAACTAAGATTTGATTTTAGACTTCCAGAGAAGCCTATACGTACTAAAGAGATGTTCATAATCCCTGGATGGTGTTTCTCGTCTGAAAAAAGGATAAAAAGGTTATATCTTGTATTTGGGGATGTTGAATTTGAATGCAATTATGGGATGATAAATACGTCTGCAGCAGGACATTATGACTCATTAAATGCGAGAGATTCAGGATTTGCCTGCAAGTTATACTCCGCAAAGGCAGGCAATATACGCATATCTCTAAAAATGGAATACGCTGACAAGTCTATTATCTTATATGAAACAAGCCGTTGTGTAATGGTACTAAATGGGTTTGATTACGCTAGAATACAAGGAAATAAACCCATATCTGCCATCCACGATATGCTTAAAGACATAAGGCTTCGTATAATATCCAAACATCTGGTATTCCGTACATGGCTTAAGCATTTATCTACTAGATTATATCCAAAACCAGTTACAAAAGGTGCCATTACAATCGTATGTGCGGCCAATGAAAATTTTGCATTACCGCTTGAAGTCATGATCAGATCCTTGCTTGAGAATAGCAGGAGATATGAAAGGGTTTCCATTTATATTCTCCAAAGAGATTTCTCGCATAAGAATAGACTGAAAATTTCAGCATGCAAGGCAAACATTATCTGGATAGATATTAAGCATGACAACCCATTGTTTAATCATCTTAAGGTATCTGACCATATTACTTTGGAATCATATTATCGGTTGTTTATCCCGGATCTGCTGCCAAAAGCAACTGATAAGGTGATATACTTAGACTGCGACATTATTATAAATGATGACATAGGAAAATTATGGGACACTGATATTAAAGATAATTACTTGATGGCTGTACCTGAAATCCAAAAGGATTGCCTTTATGTATCATCCCAGCATGGATTAAAACTGTATAAAGAACTGTGTATTCCAGAAAAGACCAAATTATTTAACGCAGGAGTATTGCTTATTAATCTCAAAAGATGGAGGCAGGATAATTTTGCAGGGAAAGTTATTGACTACCTGGTTCAAGAAAAGGAGCATGTGAAATTGCACGATCAAGATGGATTAAACGCTATGGCAAAGGGAATATGGAAAGAGCTGAATCCCCGGTGGAACCTTCTAACCCAGATATTTGAATATTCTTCATGGAAGACCAGTCCATGGAGTAAAAGGTTGTATTACCGTACATTAAATAATCCTGCAATAATCCATTACAACCATTTTGCTAAACCCTGGCATAAGAACAATTTTTATTATTATAATGACCTTTTCTACTACTATCTTGATAAAACAAGCTGGAAGGGGTGGCGCCCTTGAAAGTCTTCTCTTTGGCAAGACTTGACTGGAAAACTTATATCGAGCTTAATCCTGATTTAAAATCGGCTGGTATTCTTTCAAGAACAAAAGCATTGGAACACTGGTATAATCATGGACAGAAAGAAGGAAGGATTATGTTCAAGAAAGTGCTGTTTCATCCATTTGTGGATAGTCAACCAATATGCTTTGACTGGGTTACTTACATAGACTATTATCCCGATTTAAGATATTCTGGCGTAGATAACAGATACAAAGCAATCATCCATTGGATGAGTGAAGGAAAAAATGAAGGAAGGATTTTGTTCCAGAAAAGACCCCTGCATCAGATTTTAATGATTGGCAAGAGGATATTATCAAATTTTTGCTTTAGAAAAAAGATCTTATTGATAACCAACTCCTTGGAATTGGAAGGTGCACCACTATCTTTGCTGCTGCTAGCCAAAGGACTAAAAGACAGAGGTTGGCATGTAGAGATAGGCTCTTATTTTGACGGTCCTCTGAAAGAAATGATAAAATTATCAGATATTAGGTTAAATATGTTAAATTCTGATATTTCAACAAGATTACTGTTCAAGTGTTTTGATATGATATATCTCAACACTATAGTGAATTACCGTCTTCTTGATTTGGGTAAACAAGCAAATAAAAAACTTGTTTGGTGTATAAGGGAAAGCGAAAAAGAAAAGTATTTATCAGATTACAAAAAAGATAATGTTTCATTGGGCAAGTATTTTGCGATTCCAACAAAGGTGATATTTGTATCAAATGAGACAAGGAAGGCATATTCAGAATTATATCCAGATAAATTTACCACCATACATAATGGCATCGATATCAAGGAAATCTCTAGATATAAGACGTCTCATTCAAAAGATATTTTAAGGAAGAGATACAAGCTTGATAATGATTCACTGATTATCACAAATGTGGGGACATTAACAGGGAGGAAAGGACAGGAGAATATTGTTAAGGCTGCTGCACAGATGATTGATTTTATCATGAAAAATAAAATACAAATA